>JAATVM010000060.1 GCA_014523495.1 Nitrososphaerales archaeon TH1920 | reverse complement strand
AGTGTTCTTACACTTGCTGGTAAATAAATTATGATTTAGACAATGCTTTAAATTGAGAAAATTTATCTCACTAATTTAACGGTGGGGTGGCAGAGCGGCTATGCGTTCGCCTGCAGAATTACTATGAAGTTAGCGAATCTATAAGGGTTCGAATCCCTTCCCCACCTTTCAGACTAAATTCAAGGTACGTAATTGCGTATTATTCAACTGTGTAGAATCTATAAGCTCAAAATATGTTTCATATAAATAAAAATATTACCAAGATGAAGGACAACACCAAATTTACAGTAATCTAGTTGAATATCTCTGAAAAGAAAGATAATAAATACTTGTATCTCTATAATATTAGAACAGTAGTGGTCTATGGTGCCAAATCTAGATCAAGATACATATTCAGTTCACTTTGCGCGATTTGCTGCAAAGTTAGAAAAACATCTCCTAAGTAACGGAGTGTCTTGTAGCGAAGCTGATATCATAATAGAAGATAGTTCTACTATCTTTTTTGACAAGTTGAATAAACCAAAAAAGGCGTTCATAAAATTATTCAAGAAACAAGATCCAATGTCATTATTTATAGAATCTGCAAACCAGGCTATCCAAAAACGTATCCCTGAGGCTCAGAAATCATTTGGCTCATACAATGCAATTGAAGATTGTTTAAAATAATACATGTACTGTATGAATTGAATTGAATGGAAAAAATGTTCTTGTTTAGAATAAATAAAACTCAATAGTTTTTACCAAAATAAGACGGCACATTATGCTAAATTGTAATTAATCAAAATGGGGCCGAAGGGATTTATTCTGTTGCGATTTGAACCACAACATTTGAACCCTCGATCCACGGGTTTCATTCTCTAATAAAGCCCTGTTTGTTAGATCTGGAGCCCGTTGCGATGCCTGGCTTCGCTACGACCCCACATAAGCATCGCTTTTTATTGGTTCCAAAATTGAGTGTATAAGTTTTGCGACACGACTAATTCATGATGCGCAAACTAGTACAACCATAATGAAAATGCAGTTGCCAAATAGATTTAATTGTACAAGTCTAATACACAACTGCTGTCTTTCAATATAAAGAAAGAGTAAAAATGCTTCCCCATTCATTAGTATTTATTTGCATATTTTATTTTAATAATTGATATTGCAATATCCTCCTCTCTTTTTCATTTATGTGGCAAAAAATAAAGATTGGATTAGATTGCAAAATGAGGATTGGTACTATGTGTCTCTGATGTCACGATTTTTTCATCAGTGGATAAAAAGGTCCTTCAACGTGAATCTAAAGGTGAAGGCTGATATTCTTCCTGTAATCCCTGGGATGTTATTTGATAGAATGTCGTTATCATATTTATCGCGAGATCATATTGATAGGGATAAGACCACATACCATTTTTATCTCACTTATTTCAAACCATTTTGGACAGATTGCAGAACAGAGGGATATTCTTCAGAAAATTTTGGAGTTGCCTATTGGGAAAGGTCAAAAAATCCTCTTTCTGATTTAGATAGGGTTAGATTTTACTCAGATAAAAATTGTGCAAGGGTATCACATGTCTTGACCCATGAGATTTTAAGAATGATGGGAAAATCAAGAAAAGTGTATTTCGATGAGGTACATGAATTATGGGATAAACACATTTATGAACAGTTGCCATTCCAATATTTTAATAATAAATTTGAACTCGTTTCAAATAAAGAGTCATATAGTTTTGTAACCATAGATCCAAAGAGAATCAAAAGTTGAATAGAGTTTTTTATAATTAGACATGGTTATCAAATATATTGACAAGATAATAAAAGCTGGCGCTGTGTCTGCACTAATAGGAACATTTATTTTGATTTTACTTGTTCTAGTAATAGTTATTTTTCCAATCCAAAAAAATTGCGATTATGACAATGAGGATTGCCAATATATTTCCACAGCTCCCAATATATTAAAAACAGTGGTAGCTCCTCAAACGTTAGTTATATCATTACTTACAATTGCTGCAGGAATATTGATATTTAGATTTGGTACATGGTTCAAACTAAAGAAATCTAATTTATAGTTATTCAAATGTTCAACAAATTGGAAGTAACATTTATTTGGATATCATAAGCCTGTTCTGTACTAAAAATTTTGTTTATATTATTTTTTTACCTGGGTTAAAAATTTTTTTATCATCAAATATTAGTTTTATTTGTTTGAAAATATCGTACATTGTTGAACCATACATCATGGGAATATATTTTGTTCTCAGGAGTCCATCGCCATGTTCTCCGGAAATAGAACCATGAACTTTTCCAATATAACTGAAAACCTTATACGCTATGCTGCTCATCAAGGATTTTGAATAATCTGAGTTAATATCAACAATAGGTCTGAGGTGCAAATTGCCATTTCCAGCATGACCATAAACTACGTAATCAAGTTTGTATGTATCAAGAATTTTTAAGAGAAGAATTGTGTAGTCATATAAAATATCTGGATGAACTACTGTGTCTTCTATAATTCCTGCTGGTTTCCTTGAACCTATTCCCTTTTTTATAGCATTATTTAGTGAATTTTTTCGCTCATTCCAAGCTCTATCTATACTATTTTGGTCGTGACCACTTTCGAGAATTTTTGCCTTTTCCTGTAATTTTTCTTCAAATTTATCAACCTGATCATAAAGAGAATTATCATTACCATGAAATTCAACTAACATTATGCTGGAATTCCCATTCGAGTCGCCATCTTTCCAGCCTCCCAGTATAGCTCCTCTATCCAATAACTCCATTGCAACAGGCTTATGCTCAAGAATTGTTGGGACTGCCAAAACGGCATTTAAAATATTTTCAAATTTGAGTATAACAAGCGACTTTTTTTCTGGAATGTCCAGTATTGATATTCTACTACTTGTTATAATACCTAGACTTCCTTCCGACGCAACAAATATTTTTTGAGGGTTTATATGGTTATTTTCAAAAATTGCATCTAAACGATATCCGCTTGAATTTTTGCTCACATTCGGATAATATTTTTTTACGTCAGTGTCAATTGATACAATAAATTTCAGCATTTTACTAACTTTTTCATCATACTTTTTTTGATCTGCAAACCCTATCATTCCATTACTATAGACCAGCTTAACTCCTTGGACATGGTTGATTATACTTCCGTAACCAAGTCCATGTGGACCACTTGAATTGTTAGACAGCATCCCTCCTACTGTACAATAGTTACTACTTGCAGGATCGGTAGGAATAAATTTTCCTCTTTTCGCAAGTTCCTTATCTAAAATTGCCTTCACAACCCCCGGTTGAACTATAACATAGTCATTACCTATTTCCAAGATTCTGTTCATTTTTTTAGTAAAATCCAGTATGATCCCATCAGACAATGATTGTCCCAATAGCCCAGTGCCCGCCCCCCTGCAGGTTACGGAAATACCATGGGCGTATGCATAATTACATATTTTTTGAACATCATATTCGTCAGACGGAAAATTAACGGCTAGAGGTTTAATTGTACAATGACTTGCATCTACTGAATAAATTGTCCTTGTCCAGTCATCATCAAATATTTCCGATAGCCCAGTTTTCCTTAGTTCAGAAATATGCTGGTCAGTCATTGGTTGTTTAATATTACTAAGGGAGGATTTTAAGTAATTTGGATACGGTTATGTCCTTATTTTTTAAGATCACAAAGAAATATCTAAGTTGAAAATCCTAAAAATACCAACAAATAAGGCATGCTATTATAGTAAAATATAGAATGTAGTTACATTGAAATTTCCTTTTCTGCTCTTGACTTTCTTCCTTTTATCTTTCTATAAAACCAAAGTTTTAATGCAAAATATGCACCGTATATGACTGTTTTTGCTTTCATACAAGAACTAGCCTACACTCTTATTTATTACTTTTATGCTAATTTCTTTCGTAATGTGCTAAAGTATCTCTATCCATTCTATATTGCGACTCAAAAGGGAAAAGCAAAAATTTTGATAGATCCTATTCCGCTATTTTGTTATCGTTATTGTATCAGACTCTTGCGGAATTATTGTATGCTCTGCTTGAGCCACAATTCTGTTTGCCCCTTCGACCAAGATTGGATATGCATGAAGGTTCTTCTTTCTTATCAATAAACCTATTAAAGAGACTGCTTCTTTTTCTTCATATTCATTAACGATCCATCGTAAGGCAAATGGTAGTGTTTTAAATTTATTCCATAAATATTCTAAAAAATCATCAGCTTTTTGGTCTTTTATTCGTTTTCGTGATGCAATTCCAAAAATATTTTTGACCTTTCCCTCATAAACAACACCTTGCCCGTCCTTGGTTGTCACGAATGGTTCTATTGCGTATACATTATTTACAGATAAATTGAAGGAGTGTCCAATTGTCCAAATGTTTGGGATAGACTTTCCAGCATGAATAGTATATCGTTCAAGCGAGTGCCCACTTAAATTTTGAATTGGTTTGCATCCATATTTTGTTATTGTTTTTTCTATTATTCTTCCGATATCAGATGCTCTTGTGTTTGATCTTGCCATGTTTATCGCCTCATCTAGCGCCCTTTCAGCAGTATCGACTAAATTTTGATATTTGGAATCATAACTCACTGTCACAGCGGTATCAGCGATATAACCGTCAACATGTACTCCTACGTCTATCTTTAGCACATCAGTATTTTTGACAGTTATGGGATCGTTGGGTTCTGCAGTGTAATGTGCTGCAATATCGTTTAAACTAACATTAACCGGAAAAGCGGGCTCTGCACCATTTTTAAATATTTCTTGTTCAATGTCATTACATATTTCGCTCAAAGTCTTGCCAGTATGATCTTGAATCCTAGCATATTCTCTAACCTTGGAAGCTATCTTGCCGGCCTTGATATAGATCTCGTAGACATCCAACTCCTGAAATTCTAAGTTAAAGATATTTAGAGATATTGATGTGTATGCCAGATTTTGATTGTGAAATATGTGAGTAAGCGTTAACTGACCCAATGGCCAATTGTTTATTCAAAATATTCTGATTTCAATGGTATTCATTAATTCAATATCTCAAAGTTAAAATTATACTTGGAATATGGCATTTGCTGAACCTCTAATATGGGGCCGTTGTCTAGCTTGGTATGATGCCAGCCTTGGGCGCTGGAGGCCGCCGGTTCAAATCCGGCCGGCCCCATTGTTACTAGTTACTACTTTTGGTAGCAGAATTACTTGTAAAATATTATTGAATTTATTCTGGAGTGGAATTTAAAAAATAATTAATTTCATTTTGTTAACCGTAGCTAGAATATAGTAATCTGAGTTTATCTTTGAGTCTATTTGCCAATTTGTCGGAAATTTTTTTCTGATATTCGTCCACTTTGATTGGGTTTTTTTGAGTAAACAAAAAAGGTCCATATGCATAACTGTTATTTGGAGAAGGTATTTCAGGTTCCGTCGAAGAGATTATGGAAGTGATATATGAGTTGAGCGCATTTGTGTCTTCATCAATTCCGCTAATATTGGATAAAATTTTTCCAATTTTATTTGGATCCAATTTTCTATATCCAAACGGCATATGGGTATTATCGTTAAATTTAACCGGATCTACGTCCACCTTCGTACCAACAATTAATGGATTTGGCTTGTAGATAGAATCAATCTTTAGTTGCCAGACTTCATTAGGATTGCTTACTATAGCGTCATAAAAGTTCCCATTTAGTTGAGAGACAGAGACCACAAATTTCCAATTACGAGAATTTGCGGAATATCTTTCAAACAGATTCGTTGCTAGGTTGTTTCCTTCCAGTATATCCAATTCAGATGAAACTTAACAGATGGTAAATAAGAGTTTTGTTTTTTGGTTGGTTCAAGTACTATAAACTCAATACATTTCATATTGCAGAGCCGGATAAAATTTCAAACAAAATAAAAATTTTTTAAGACACGAACACTTTTAGTTAGAAGGGAAATTAGTCGACTTCACAAAGAACGTCTATCTCTACTACACTGTCAAGAGGAAGGCTATTGACTCCGACTGCAACCCGAGTATGTCTTGCCTTTTCTCCAAATACCTCCAATAGAAAATCTGATGCTCCGTTGATAACTTTTGGATGATCTTTGAATGAAGAATCGCTATTCACGTATCCGGTTATTTTCACAAATTTTGATATTGTATCTAAGCTGCCCAACAATTTTTTGATATGTTCTAGTGCATTTATTGCACACTGTTTTGATGCTTCGATGGACGTATTTATAGAAACTTGATTTGATACCTTCCCTTTATATTTTTCTGGCAAAGTTCTACCAATTAATGGGATTTGACCTGAAACAAAAATCAAATTGCCGCTCTGTAAAATAGGAACATAGGAGCCAATAGGTTGAGGTGGATCTGATAACCTGATTCCAATTGATTCTAATTTTTCTTCTATCATTTGTCGTTATAAAAGAACCATGTTTTTTATTCATTTGGCATTAAACTTAATCGCATTACATTAGATAATTTAAAAGGATAATCCAAATACTTTTATGCATTCCTGGTAGCAATCTAAATTATGTCTGCTCACGACGAGGGGGTCCATTCTGGATCTGGATACTTTCATATGAAAGGTGTAGCTTTGAGTATCTTGCTGATGGGTTTATCATTAGTGGGTATAATTATTGCTTACGTAATATTTGGCCACATTGGACCATCTTTTTCTGCCGAAAGAATAAACGTACAACAAGCAGAGTTGAGAAAAGAATATGGATTGCCTGAACAGGAAGTTATAAGAAATCAGACTATTTTGTTAACTCCACCTTCTCTAAGGGATTTGAATCAAGATACTATAAAGGGCTAAATTATTGCTGCAAGAATAATTATCCTAGGTCTGAAGGTTCTCATAATATTTTTCCGTAAATAAAGTATGGCGCTAATAACTTTGTAATAGATAAAACATTATTACGTATTGTCAAGTAATATATTGCAAATTGACTAATTGTGAAATATGTGGATCTAGGTTTGGTAGTAGATCCTGTGTTATATGTTCTAAAATTGTTTGCTCATCGTGCATAAATAGACAAGGGATGAGATGTACAAGATGTAACTCAAACAAAGTAGTAAAGATCTCCTTTTTCAAAAAAAATCTACCGTATATAGCAATGATTGTTGCTCTGTGGTTTTTTGTATCAGGACTTTACCCATTTCCATACTTTATGGCGATTGGCATACCGGTGGATATGGCGATTGTACAGCCGGTGCTAATAGCGACAACGGTAATGACTATTCCTTTTATTTTCATGTTGTTTGCTTGGAAAAAACGTTCAGAGAGAATTAGAACTGATTAATTTTTTCGAAAAAATGAAATCATTTTTATTGATATGTGTTAGTGATCACAAATATGGTTGGAAGTGGTTTAAATGGAGAAATAATATCAGGTATATCTTTAACCCTCTTTGGCAGCTTGTTGATCATTTTTGGGATAGTTAATCCTATAGCAGCTATTTTGATCCCTGTAGATATCATGATTATTGCTATTGGAATAGCTGTGATCTTAGTTGGCATATGGACAAGTAGAAAAAACGCACTAATTCGCTCATAAAACTTCAACTTTTCTAAATTTGACACACTTTTGTTTGTTAATTTGGATATCTTTCAGTTTAAAATGGGGCAAAATTAGGTTTTAGATAAGAAAATTTTAATAAAAGTGGTAAGATACATTAGTGATTATGAAAAGAATAGAGGCGATCATTCCACAGTCAAAAATGGTAGATGCGTTTTCTGCATTGAAAGAATTGAAAATTGGCGGTTTTACCTATTACGATTCAAAAGGAAGAGGTAAAAATATTCCAGCAGCAATGCATTCTGGTAGAGGAACTTCTCTCTATACACCTGAATTTAACGCGAACGTAACTTTGTTTACCGTAGTGGATGATTCTCTTGTTGATCAAGTAGTAAACAAGATACTTGCGAGCACTAGTACTGGGCTTGCAGGAGAAGGAAAAATTTTCATTTCAGACGTTGATGAAAGTATAGATATAGGCACAAAATCAAAAGATAAAACCTAATCTTTTTTTAAGACTATTTTAAGAATTCAGCTGATAATTATAAACTTAAACTTAATTCTCATTCATTGTGTTATTTATTAGTAATTCTAGTGCCTGACTGATATTCAGTGCTCCTTTTTCTCTTGCGTACTCTTCCAAGAGCAAAATCTCTTCTTTGGAAAAACATACATACACATCTCTCTTTGAATTCTGCATGAATTAAACGACTGTTAGGATTTTAATATATCTTTCTATAATGGATTCTGTCAAGTCTGCGTCGGTTAAATCGCTGTAAAAAGTTGTGGGATTGAAAAAATAGTTGCCGAGTTAGTCGTAGTACCCAGGCATCCAACCGCCAGTATCTGCCTGAGACACAAATGACTTTTTATTTTAGTTCCCAAATTTTGGTTACTGCGTTACCTTTTTGATTCACTTCGTCAGCAAATATGCCAACAGTCTTTGATAGAGGAGCAAAGACTCCACCTGAGGAAGCATTAAAGAACACCATACCATGATTTCGAAGATATCCATCGGTTCCCATTGTACCTAAAGCCTGAACTGTATAAGTTGCCACTTCACCCTTGGAATCCATAATCATCCCTTGTCCATGACTTCTAGAGAGTCCATCAGCATCGAATTCTACCCAAACAGTGCCAAAATCCGAAACATTTGTGGTTCCTCTGTAATTGCCTCCACCTACCCATGAAACTTCCATAATTGGTTTATTGGGCTCAGGTACCCTCATTCCTACACTTGAAGTGAAGCTAACTAATATAAGATCACCGACTGAAGCAGTGACATTTTCTGGGTGAAGAGTTGGATCAGCCATCATCATATCATCCGGATGAGGGGCGAATGAAGACTGATAAGACATTGTACCGAAAATGATCGTTGCTCCCAGTAAGATCACCGTAAACAAAGTTAATTTTGAAATAAAGAATTTGTTAGATTTCAATTCTTGATCTATAAAAGGCATTATTTTATAAATGAGTTACTGAAAATATCGAGATCAATTACCTGGATGGATCCTCAGTTACCAGAATTGTATAAAAACTTACAATATGTTAATTGCGTTCAAATTTGAGATCCAGGATAATAGTTCTTTCTTTTCCATTTTTGAAATTTCAACTCTTGCCTGCATTAAAATTTGAATTCCATCTTCCGGATAAGAATCTAGTATAACTATTCTACCAATTCCAACACTAATAGCCATTTTGCTGCATTCTAGGCATGGTGCAAATGTTGAATATAATGTAGAGCCCTTAGTGCTTCCGGTTCTAAACAGTGCACATTGCATGATGGCGTTTGCTTCTGCATGGGTACAAAAACATCTTTCTAGATTCTGGCCAGGCTTTATCTTGTTATTCTGTTTATCTAAACACCTAGGACAACCTCCGTCAAAACAGTTTTTAATTCCTGATGGAGTACCGTTATAACCTGTGGATATCTGTCTGTGGTCTTTAACTATGACACATCCCACTTGACGACTCAAACAATTTGACCTCAATTTTGCTATTTCAGCTTGGAGCATAAAATATGTGTCCCAGTTTGGTCGCTCTTTCATCTTGTAAAGAGGATATTTATGTATATTTAACATCATCGATAGCTGAAGTTCGAACAATAAGGTTTACAAGAATGCCGTTAGCACTTTAAGTAATTATTTTTCAAAGGTTTCAACGGGTCCAGACAATCCCATAACTTTGATTAAACTTTGGAACTCGTTCTTATCTCCGTTAACAATAATTCGTATTCTTCCTTGTCCATTTTTCCTTAACATGTTATTAATTTTCAAAAATTGCTTAATTTCTTTCACGGCATTAGTAGTGGGATCAATGATTCTTATTGAAGGATACTTGGTAGTCAAGTGGGATTTAATGAATGACAAGTGAGTACTTGATAATACCAAGACATCTACGTTTGTATCTTCCAAACCTTCCAAAGTCTTAGATATAGTATCAAATGTAGATTCATCATTTTTTAGAAAAATACCTTTCTCTATGATTTCTATTATCTGAGATGCGTCAAATCTAGTAACAAATATGTTTTGAGGAATTTCTGATTTAATTTGTTCTTCAAGATGTCTACTTTTTATGGTCGATTTAGTGCCTAAAATTCCGATATGTTTCTTTTTTGTAATTTTTGACGCTTCCTTTAAGGGAATAGTTACGCCTAAGATTGGGATAGAACTCATCGACTTTATCTTGCTTAATATTTGAATTGAAGGGGTAATAGAAGCAACAACAATTATTTTTGGGGAAAAATTTGATAGAATCTTGACCGTTTCTCCCATTATTTGCTCAAGTTCATCAACAGATTTTTCACCGTAAGGAAAATTTTTTTTGTCTGCAAAATAAATAATATTTTCTTTTGAAATCTGACTCCTGATTCCTCTAATAACGGAAAGTGATCCTAACCCAGAATCAAACACTGCTACAGACTTATCATGAGTAATCAAATTTGAAGTTACTGATTGAAATCCCAATTTATACTATGAATAATGGATATAGTCTAAGACGAACACAAGGAGAAAAATAATTCACATCTTTTCAGCACGAAATAATGGCAGCGTCAATGGCAATTGGATTAACCAAAATATTTTGGCCGTTGCGAACTTAAATTGTGTTAGGTATCATCGCTTACAAAAATGATAATGTATCCTTCCTACCATCTAATGTATCAATTTTAGATATGCATTTACTAGTTCTTCGTCCACAATACCCTGAATTACTTTCGGACTTCCATTTGATAATCCAATGTCCATAGCTACTGCACTCATGGGTATTTCAAAGTTTGAAATAACATCATTATCTTGAGTTTCGAATATTTTTTCTTGTGTACCATTAGAAATAACAAAACAGCTAATTCCGCTTATCCTTCTAAACCCCGCTCCACCTATTCTCCCTCCAGCAGAACCTTGTGATTCTTCCACAAATAGTATGAAGATTGTGTTATCATTTTTTTTACTCAAGTCAATATCATTCTTACAAACTACTACTTTTCTTGCCCCATGACTGAAGATTGATTCTAACGACTCTGACTCGACTGTCAAAACAATTCAATCAATCAGAAATTCACAAATATATCATTTTTGAAATCAAATCT
>JAATVM010000059.1 GCA_014523495.1 Nitrososphaerales archaeon TH1920 | reverse complement strand
GGTTATTAGAAGGCGATCGAAGACAGTGGAAATAGATTATAAATCAAACTTCGACACTAAATAATTCCACAAATATTTCATATTTGTTTTGTAATTCGATTGTTCTTAATATTAACTTACATTAGAACTTGACTACATTATTATATTGTGGTATCAAAAAGAACGATATGCTATTTGGTATTGTGAAAAAACAAGAATTATATTTCGGCGGTCATATAATTTAGATAGATAGAAATGAATTCCCGACTAATCGGGAAAAAAAATAAGTACATCAAACATGAGTATTTGAGAAACAGTATTGCATTTGAATACAAAGAGTGTAAGTCATGTAAAATAAGAACACAATTTACATGTGTCATATGTGGGTTTTGTTGGAGTTGCCATTGGAAAGTGGAACAATTGGCGAAAATACCAAAATATTTACTGGAAGATATAATTAGAGAATAATTTAGTTAGTCTGAAACGAAAAAACATAATATACAATCATTTGACTCATATCACAATATCGAATGAATGGATAAATGAATGGATAATGACTAATTACTTTATAATCGTGAAATGATCTTTGTCGGTCTTTCCTCTGTTTTCATAAAAAATGCCATTCAACTTTGTTCCATTTTCCACTATATCTACATTTAAGAATCCATGTCTCTGAAATTGAGTTATAACATAGGGCGCTTGACCTGTAAAATTATAGAGATCCTCCCCTCCAGTTCCTACTGTGATAAATATAGGCCCCTTTTGATCCCCCGTATATTTCTCAGTATTTTTGTCAGTTATTATGGGAGTAAACGTTTTAGTTTGATTGTACATAAGTGGATATGTCCGCTGGTAATTATGATTGTGAGCTTGAAGTACAATATCGACTCCATTTTTCTCAAACAGAGGATGATATAGATCCTGCAATTCATCAAGTCCGGGGTGCGTTGTATTAGAAGAATAGAATGTTCTAAAGGAGTACACTATTATCCAATTAATACTCTTATTTTCATGCGCTCTTTTAAGATCCTCTTTGACAAACTCATATTGTTTTGAAGTCTCATTATAAGGGATTACTTTATTTTTGGCTGTTGCCATTGAAAGGAAATGAACGTTCCCATAGTCAAATGAATAAAATGGACTATCCATCTTAAAATGTTTCATATATTCGCTAAGTTTTGCAGGGAACATTTCATTATCTCCAATAGCAATTTTTAGTCGTCCATCAGTATCTAATGGAGAAACAACATCAAACCAACAATCTGCAGTTTTTTGGTATGAAAGGTCTCCCAGTCCAATCACCAGCTCTGGTTCCTTGGCCAACATGTTGGTAATAGTTCTATTCGCGTTACGACCACAGCCAAAGTCTCCAGCAGCCACAAAATTAAAGTCTGATTGATTTGTTTCAGCTGCTCCAAATGTAAGTGTTACAAATATACCAACTGTGCTTAATCCAAACGATAGAAATACCACTACAAATAACAACAAAAAATTATTTCGAAATGACATAAAACTCGAGAGTAAATCTATTTTACACTCTTTATATTTGGTATGTTGTGATCTATTTTAAAGCTAATCTTGTAGCAAATTACAGCTGACAAATCATTATATCATAATACAAAGGGTCCATGTTTAGCTTTACGAACGTTTCAATTAAAGTTGATATATCTGTTTAGTGTTAATATACTATGTCTAATAAGGTAATTTCTTCAAATGGATATAAGATAAAGAAGAAAATACTAGAATATCAATGTGGCTGCAAATATTCCTTTGAGGACTATACAAAACTCGAACATGTATGTTATGCGCATGAAAATGAATTAATTGCTCAATGTGGTTAAAGTTAGGGTTGCATGTGAATGAATATTGTGATTAATTATTTGGTAATCCAAAAGTAGTTCATAACAAGTTCTAAAAGGACTATTTGCTTATCAATGTATTAAAGCGCCGGGAGTGGGACTCGAACCCACGAGTTCTTGCGAACATCAGCTTACGCATCGGTTTTCATAATTTTGATCTCGAGGCTGACCCCTTTTAGGGAATCATGTATTTATCTTACCTAGCTTGGGTACCCCGGCAATGGATTAAGCGTTGATAATCTTTATAATTCTATAAATATTAAGAGTTATTGACTTTATTTATAAACATCAAAAATTATATAATCAACAACATAACAATACTCCGAACTAACTATGTTATCAACAACTGAAATTAAATACCCATCCCCAAGTCAAATGAAAACACTAACTTTAACAGATTTAGTAATAATGAATAAACTATCAGTCTCTTTGAGAGAACAAATTAAGAAATATGTTGATATTGATCCATTTACCACCCATGATCCATTTCAAGAAAATGATGATTATGAATACTCTGTTATTCTAGATAAAACCAATACAAATAGAGTAATCTCTATAATAGCTACAAAAAGAGAATTTAATCCTCAGTTGCCCTGGGATTCTATACTTGGCAATCTCTTAACACGCCTACCCATATCAAAGACAGAAGCTAGCGCATTAAAATATGAATTAATGCCAAAGGACACTAATAATTTCTATTCTTTCAGACAGTCAACAAAAATTGTTGGATATATTATGTTTGCATTTCAAATATGTGGTTTACACCAATAATTTTCAATATAGCAAGAAATGTTCATTACTTCATAACTTCAAATAGGATACTTTAATGTACATTGTTGAAATTTTATGCATTGGCAATGAGTTACTATCCGGGATAACCTTAAATACAAATGCTCATTGGATATCAAAAAAAATTACCAAAATTGGCGGTTACATAAGAAGAGTGATAGTAATCAGAGATGATTTAGATGAAATTAAGTTGACCTTAAGAGATTCTCTTAGTAGGAAACCCAATTGGATAATAGTTTGTGGAGGATTAGGTCCAACGTATGACGATAAAACATTACTAGGAGTTGGTAAATCATTGAAAAAAAGATTGATATTAAACAAAATTGCATTAGGGTTGGTAAAAAAAAGTTATAAAGATAGACACCAAAATGTGAAAATAAATAATGCAAGATTAAAAATGGCAATAATTCCAAAAGGGTCGACTCCAATTCAGAATCCTGTCGGTAATGCTCCTGCAGTATTACTTACTGTTGATAAAACACGAATAATATGTTTACCAGGTGTTCCAAATGAAATGAAAGCAATAGTTAGAAAAAATATTATACCTCAAATAAAACGAGAAATAGGCAACTTTACAATACGAGAAATTAACTACTATGTTCAAGGAATAAGTGAGGCTATGATATCATCCAGATTAACAAAAATAGTTGCATCGGCACCAAGAGATAGGTTATATTTAAAAACTCATCCACAAGGCTATATCGATAATATTCCTACGATAAGAATTCAAGTAGTTTCAAAGGGAGATAAGATAGAAGAAGTTAAACATATAGTCGATAAAGTTTCAAAACAGCTTTTAGCAGAAATTCGAAAAAATAATGGAAAAATATTAAAAAAATAATAACTTTAGGATATTTTATAATACATCACACCATATCAAAATGACATTAAAATTTGACCAAATCTAACCATAAAACAACATTCTTCTAAATTAATGAAAATTGGTAAATTATAAGAATATTATCGAATTATTAGAAATTTACTTTAAATAGGAAATACTATAATTAGTATTATAGGATAATAAAAGTGACCAACTATTGACGAATAAAAATGGTATGATCAATCCAGAAAAAGTACTTTCTCAAACATTAGATGAATTGCGAATAACGGACAATAAAATAAAACAAAACACCTCCTTATTGGTGAAAAATCTGGAAACTTCGAATAACGATGAATTTTGGATAAATATTATGAAAGGAATAGTTGTAATATGCGATGAAAATAAATACGTTTTTTCAAAAGCTGAACTTTGTGATTTTCTAACGATTGGAGCTAGAGGCTTGGGCAATAAAAAATATGAAACGATAGTGAACCCAGAAAATCAATTGATGAATAAAGTTGTTAGCGATGCAATATTTAGTATATACAAAGACATAATGGCGAATTATGATAATGTAGATAGTGATTTAAAATATTATTATCCAAAAATTATTCTGAATATTATTTCAATAATTCGAAGAGGTTCTGATATTAGTGGCGAAAAGGTAAATCTTTACGGATTAGAAAGATATTATTTAAAAAATAAACATGATGTAGTAGATAAAAAATTAGATATCTCTGAATCCATTGTCGACGTCGTCCAAAAAACTGATAATGGAGATGAAAAAAAATCAAGAGAAGTTTCTTCCTTACAGAATATGATACCTGTTTCTGTGAAGGAAAATACATTAAGCAAGAAAGATCTTGTCAGTAACCTTAGTGTTATTACCGGAAGGAAGAAAAATGAACTGAATGAATTGCTGACACAAATACCAGAACAAGATTACAAGAAAATAACAGATCTGTGTGTAAATTATAGCAAATTACAAAAATATTCAAAACTCATTGGAACGGAGGAGTTTAGTCACCAAATTGAAAAAGAATTAGGAAAAAAATTCAATGATAGACAACTTCAACATGCAACAATTTCAATTAGAAAATTAAAGACCTATGTAGAAAATGTGTTAGATGGTAAATTCATTCCACATGGTTCACATGGAATAAATCATGTCAAGCACAATTTAGAATATGGATATCAATTAATGGGATTAATCGAATACAGAAGAAGAAAGTATTCTAATTCATATAATAAAAATTAGACATAGACTCTATTTTAAACTCATAATGTCATTTACTGTAAGTTTGATCCTTCGGAGATATCTTCTGCCTTCTCGCCATAAAAAATAACAGCAATCCAAACATTATCAAAACTATGGCAAGACCTTGAGCTCCTCCTCTAGGGATCATGATTATATAAAAAATCGCAAATAAAAGACAACTAACACCTTGAAAAAAATACTTCAGTCCATCATCAAGTTTAAATTTTTTCCCAATAAAACCTATTGCAAAGAATACTACTATTGGATAAAACGTGAGTAGAATGTATTGATCAATATCGACTCCATTATGAGGCAAGAAGATTATTTACCATATAGAATTAAAACAAATATCTATGTTTCCTTAACATGAAATCGCAAATCATTTATTTCTACTGCTACTTTCCTTTCTATTAATGATCTTGCATTCTCAAAAGGTAAAATCGCAACATCCTCCTTAATGAATGGACCATATTTTGCCATATCAACCCCCATAAACTGGTCTGTCGATTCCAAAAATCTTATAATAATCATTTTGGACCTTATGATTCTTGATATGGAATCCAAGTTATTCACATTCCCATTAATTAAAGATTGTACAATCAAATCCTTTCTTTGTGATACTTTTCTTTCTTCTTCAAAAATATATTTCTCTTCATCAGTTAATTTAGAATAATCATCCGTAGATAATGAAGGGTAGGGCAAATGTTTACCGTAAGAATTTTCCAAAAGTTTGTGAGTTCTTAATTCGATCAATGATTTTGTAGATAATATTAATAATCTAATGAGTTCATTGTGTACATCTAATTCTAGATCTTCATATTTTTGGACAGAAAGTTCCTTTATTAGTTGTGCAATTTTCCTATAAACATCAGACGATAGACCTTGGATCTTTGGAATTTGGGTTTCTTTTTTTAGAAGTTCCAAGATAAATTCTAAGTCGATCTTTTTTTCTGAATTATTCTTGCTGTTGCCATTATCATCGATGCTTGCCAATAATTTCTACCTTTCTGGTAATTTCTATATTTAAATACCACTTTATTAAAATTTTAATCAGTAAAATTTTCTATTGTATAATGAAGTTTCCAAACCGAAGTTAAAGAATTTATTATCTCAATTTAAAACTTAATTATGAGAATAATATAATCGGTTCTGATTGCCTTATAAAATAGTTAATGGAAAATTTCAACCCATAACGTACACAAGTGATGATGTATTACTTAAGATAGAGAAAGACGGAATAAAATTTCTTGATTTACAATTTACTGGACTATTCGGCAGATTTCATCATACTACAGTAGCAGCTAATATGTTAAGAAAGGACGATTTTAAGGATGGATTACCAAAACTTGACGGTTCCTCAATAAAAGGTTTCACAGAAATTCATGAATCCGATTTAATCATTAGGCCCGATCCTTCCACATACGCGCCTATTCCATGGATAGAAAAGTATCCCACAGCCAGACTCATATGTGACATTCTCTCGAGCGGTGAAAAGAGATCGTCCTACCCGGCCGACCCACGTGGAATTGCTCAGAACGCCGAAAAATACGTCAAAGAAAACGGTTATGATATTTCATACTGGGGACCCGAGGTCGAATTCTTTGTTTTTGATAAACTTGAAGTAAATACATTAACCTCATTTCATAGTCAGAGCTATGAAATAACTTCTCGTGAAGCTCCATGGTCGACAGAAAATGTTGGTTATACTCTCAGACTAAGGGAAGGATATCTACCAAGTCCACCAGGAGACACACTCATGGACTATCGTAACGAATGTGTTGATGTTCTCAGCTCAAGTTTCGGGATAATTTGTGATACTCATCATCATGAGGTAGCAACTGCAGGACAATGTGAGATAGACATTCGCTATGATAGCCTTGTTAATACCGCTGATTCAGTTCAAAGCTACAAGTACATTGTCAAGAATATTGCAAAGAAACATAATATGATAGCAACAATGATGCCCAAACCAATCGCATTGGATAACGGCTCTGGAATGCATGTCAATGTAAGTATTTGGAATAAAGGAAAGAATCTATTTTATGACCCAAATGACAAATATGCCGAGCTATCTCAAACTGCAAGATATTTTATTGGTGGAATACTAGATCACGCAAAGGCTCTTGCGGCTATCGTTGCTCCCACTACAAATTCATATAGAAGATTAATACCTGGGTATGAAGCACCGGTTTATATCGCCTGGAGTACGGGTAATAGATCAGCAATAATTAGAATTCCTGCCCATTTTAAGGGAGAAAAATTTGCACATTTGAAAAGAATAGAATTTAGGGCACCAGATCCATCATGTAATCCATATTTAGCTTTTTCTGCAATAGTTGCTGCTGGCCTTAATGGAATAAAAAACAGGATTGAAACAAATGATCCCAAGATAGAAGATCATGTTGACGCAGATATATTCAAGATGACTGACGCTGAAAGAGAACAACACAAAATTAAACAATTACCAGCAAGTTTAAGAGAATCGATTGAAGAATTAAAATCTGACTCAAACTTCCTGAAACCAATATTTGGTAAACATGTTATTGAACGAATAGTTGACGATGCCGCAAAACAACACATGGAATTGGCTGTTCGCCCTCACCCACATGAATTTACCATGTATGCTGATGTGTGATTAAAACTAAATATTACACACTCTTCTTTACACTTATTTTTATTTATCTAATTAACCAATATTTTCTCACCAATATGACATTACTACAAACTAACGCGAATTATGAATTAAATGACTATTAATTCTGGAACAATAATTTACTTGTTTATGAGAGCATGGATAACACATGACTAGCATGGAGGGGATGGGATTCGAACCCATGACCACCTGCGTGTAAGGCAGGTATCATAACCAGTCTAGACCACCCCTCCATCAATTTGAATTCTGGCTAAACAAAGTATAATATTCGGGGGCTATTTGAATTAAACAAGAATAAGCATCACGTGTTTCCAAATTAAGTATTTTTAATTCTATTTGAAGTATTCAAACTTTTATTAAACTGGATAGCTAATTCACTAATAATGTCATTTGGTGTTGATACACTAGGAGGTTTGACCGAAAAACTAAAACAATTAGTAAATGACACCCAAGACCATTATGAATCGCTTATTGATGATACTCAACTTTACAAAAAAGGGAAAATTGGCGAAAAAGAATTTTTCGGAAAAATTGCAAAATATATGATATCTTTATCTGCATTAAATTTTTTAGCCATTAGAGTTTTATTGGAATTGAAATCTGCAGCTGATAAAGGCTCATCAATAAAGAGTCCTACTGGTGGAATTGCACAGCCTGCATCTGGTTCTGGATTTGGAATTAATGCCTTTGTAGATAGTAGTGGTGGTATTGGCAGCAAATCATCAGACAATGATCAATATCTACTACCAGAACCTGATCAAATGATCGAACCAAAATTCAAACCTGTTGATATAACAGTTAAACCAGAAAATAAAAATTCAAAAAAGAATTGCGTCAATTGCAAATCATCCATTTCTCTAACTGCTAAATTCTGTCCCAAGTGTGGAAATTCGCAATAATTAAAAACTCCGTTTTGTTTTAATTTATTATGGAGATCTTCAATGGGAGAGCTGCTACTGAAGAGTATATGTCCACACATACCCTAACTTTTTCAACTCCTGAAATGACATTAAAAAAATTTGCATTGTGGTTAGGCGATCAAGTTAATGTTCCTGGAAAGAATAAGACTGTGCCTCGATTGATGATTTACATTAATGATGTCAACAATCAAACAAATAATTCTGATTTCCTTCCAGATACCGATGAATCATTCAAGCCAAGTGGAGCAGTTACTGATATGTTTAAAGAACTTTCCACTCAGGTTACAACTCCGACTAATTGTCATAACTGTAATTATCTTCTAAAAACAGGATCAAAATTCTGTCCTAAATGTGGATCAAAACAATAGTAGACTATTATTATGAAAATAAATTTTAGAAAGACTATGAACTATTCATGGTCTTCCAATTATTCACCTTCATCTCTTGATTACTATTTTTCTAAATGCTTTAAATTAAAGAAATAAAGGTTAAAGACTATTGCATAGCAATCTAGGAATCGAATCTAGAGCTTTTGGTTTCCTTTTTATTAGTATTGCAATAGCAGTTCTAACTGGAACCATAATTAACGAATTCTTATCAAGGTATGATATTCCAACTTATTATCAACTACTATCATGGGTTATGATCTTTACTTTAATTTTGGGGATAACCTTTACGAAAAAGAAGAATACGTTTCAATCCATAAGAAACAGAATGAAAAATAGTTTAAGATGGCCTCTTCATGCAAAAATAATTAATGGTTTAAGTTGGGCAGGACCTTTTTTGGCCATACCTGCATTTCATTCATTTTCACAGTACCTCATACTTCTAGGAATCGGTACCGGTAACATTTCCACTTATCTATTAATTAAATCATATAGTAATTATGATAATAAAGAACAATTTGTTGTTGGAATAATTGCTCTCTTTATGATTCCAGTTCTATTGTTAGTTGACGTGATCCTGACTTCCATAATAATTCATCAACATATCCTGACACTTTCTAAATTATTTGTAGCAATATCCTATGGCATGGGGGGTATCTATGCGTTAATTGAAAGATGAAAAGACTGCAATATGTATAATGAGTGGGGGATTAGATTCACTTTGCGCTACCGCCTATATTAAAAGCTACAAGAAATATGCCATAAAGATTATTACTTTTTCTTACGGGCAAAGAGCTAAGCGTGAGATAGTACAATCTAAAAGGCTTGCCAAAGCCCTCAATTCAGATGAATTTCGTATAATAGACATAAATTTTATGAAGGAAATATATGGCAAGTCAAATGTCCTTACCAGCAATAAATTATCAATTCCATCTAAATTTGACTATAGTATTGTAGTGCCAATTAGAAATGCGATATTCATCACTATTGCCACAGCTTGGGCGTTTAGCGTTAATGCCGACTTGGTTGTATATGGCGCGCACACCGATGATTTTAATTACCCGGATTGTAGACCGGAATTTATTGAATCAATAACAAATACCTTGAATATAGCAGAGGAAGACAAAATCAAGAATGGAGTTAAAAGAAAAATATCTGTATGGTCTCCATCTTTGGAAGGGATAAACAAATACGAACTATTAAAGTTAGGTCACGAAATACTCGGAGATACTATATTTGAATCATGGAGTTGTTATTCTAATGGGAAAAAAATTCATCAAGATATATTGCAGTGTGGAGAATGCGAGTCGTGTATAAATAGGAAGATGGCATTTACTAAAGCAGGTATAGAGGATAAAACAGTTTATGCAAAGAACTGAAAATAGGACAAGAGTAAGAGTTAGTGAGATATTTACTAGCTTTGAAGGAGAAGGGGCTTTCGTAGGTAAGAAAACAATGTTTATCAGATTAGCTGGATGTCATTTAAAATGCAGATGGTGTGATACAAAGTATGCCTTGCCCCTAGATAGTGGAAAAGATTACCAGGTCGATGAAATTAAAGATCTAATTGTAAAAGAACTTCAACCATTCACATACAAGGTAAATTTTACAGGAGGAGAACCATTACTACAGTATGAAGCTGTAATACAATTAGCAGATTTTATAAAAAAATGTACAAACCTAAAGACATACATAGAATCATCATGCTTTGATTCTGAACTATTTGAGAAGATTTTACCTTATATGGATATATGCAAGATCGAATTCAAGACTGAGGATTCCAAAGTTGTAGAATATGAGGATTATGATAATTTGCTATTAAATGAATTTAGATGTTTGGAATCAGCCATCCAAAATAACAAGACTACTTACATTAAAATAGTGGTCACTAATTCTACAAATCTTGAAAGTTTCAAGAATTTGGTATACAACATTTCAAAGAAAATAAAGCCTTCAGACATTATCGATTTCATAATACAACCTAGTCATGGCATTGATCAACCAACTGTTAATAAACTTCTAGATACTTATGATATTGTCCAACCCATGTTTCCTGAAGTGAGGATTATACCACAGTTACATAAAGAAATAGGGGCAAGATGAATCAAATAGAAAAGGATGAATATGAAAAAAACTTCAATTAATAAAAGAAAGATTGAAAAACTAGTTAGGGAGCTGATAGTACAACTGGGAGAAAATCCGGATCGTGAAGGCTTGCAGGGAACTCCACAAAGAATGGCTGATATGTATGAAGAAATTTTTGCTGGTTATTGCATGAACTCTGAGCTTGAAATTAGTTTTAGTGAAGAAACTGATTTGATTATTGCTAAAGACATTCAATTTTATAGTATGTGTGAACATCATATGCTCCCATTCTTTGGCAGAATACATATCGCCTACACTCCTTCAGGTAAAGTTTTTGGTATTTCAAAACTCGCACGCTTGGTAGAAAAATACTCCAAGAGATTGCAAATTCAAGAAAGACTGACAAAGGAGATTGCAGACGAGATACTGAGAATGGGAGTTAAGGGAGTAACTGTCATTACAGAGGGTGAGCATCTGTGTATGAAAATGCGCGGGGTCAGAAATGACAGTACAATAATAACCATAGCAAATCGTGGTCTGGTTGACCAAAATGATGCACGAGCTCATCTGTTGGCCTTAATATATGATTCTAAGCCTAAGATACAAACAGCATAGCAATTACGTACAATAATCCTTATAAAAAAGGACTATTTCAATAGGTAAGAAGAATGACAAATACCATATTTAGATTACAATCACACAAGTTCAGTACCGACAATATACAGACAACATTGGTATGTTCAAAATGCGATGAAGTCTTCTCAAAGGAGTTCCCATTGGACCTTGAAGGACAAACAATCGAATTTAAATGTCCTGTATGCAATTCTTCTGGTGAAGCTGATCTTCCGTATAAGAGCGCTGAAGAAAGAGAGGAACTCGAAGAAGATTTTGACGAGGTAGAAGAGGAAGAGAGTGGAGAAGAATTTGAGGAAGATTATTAATTTGGAACACTAGAATTACGCTTATTGTTTATTCTAATAATTTTAGTTCACAATTTTTAACGTTAGAAAATTTCTAATCTAATCACTCTTTAGAACCAATCCTTGACAATTGAGCCAAAAATGCAGTTAGCTGGATATCTGGATGTGATCCATGAGTCAAACGATAATCATATTCTGCTATTAGAGAAGCAAAGTCTTCGGGATGGGCCAACTTTAATGAATACACCGCCTCATATGCATACTTTAGAAAGTCAAACTCGGACATTCCATAGACAGCAGTTAATTCAAGTAATTTAATTCTGGCATCATTAAATTTACCTGACATGGCCAATTTAATAATATCATTTACCTTTGACTTCCCAGTAAGTCCTAATGATGCGAGAACATTTGAAACGGAAATCGATCCCGTCACAGATGCACTTTGAAGTATGTTTATAGAATGACGCAGATCGCCATTGGTCGAATCAAAAATTTGAGAAATTGCTTTATCATCATACTTTATTCCCTCCTTTTTACATAACCATTTTAGATGATCTTCTACTGTTTGCTTTTCAATTCTCTTAAATCTAAAAATTGCGCAACGACTTTGAATTGGCTCTATAATTTGAGATAAATAATTGCATATAATCACGAAACGAGTAGTTTCAGAACTATCCTCAATTATTCTTCGCAGCGCTGTCTGAGCTTCAGATGTCATTTCGTCAGCCTCATCTAAAATTATTATTCTGAATTTTCTTTCATCCCTTTCGGTGGTTCTAATTTTAATAACTGCTGCAAATTCTTTAACTCTCTCTCGCACCATTTTTATCCCCCTTTCATCTGATGCGTTAAGTTCAAGTGTGTCTCTCTTCCAGTCTTCTCCAAGTAGTTGTCTTGATATACACAGAGCAGTCGTAGTTTTGCCGACTCCTGCAGGACCTGTAAATATCAAATGCGGCATTTCGGCAGATTCCTTCATTAGATTCTTTAAACTTTCTACAACTTCCTTTTGATTTACAATATCATCCAATTTAAATGGTCTATATTTTTCTACCCACATTAAATTAGACAAGTTTTTTGCCTGAACTTGTGGCATAGAAAATGTTCTAATCATCAGTTATATATTCAGTCCTCTAACGATTCTTTATTTACAAGCTATTCTAAGACTATATTCCGAGTAATGTCATCATCAAACACCGTCTTTGCTCAAAACGTATTTGAAAGCATAAAAAATACATATTTGCTAGAATATCTTCTTGAAGAGACTAGAGTTACATTCAAGTCTGATGTAAAAATATCCATTAATGATATCAACATCGATGCTAAAGAAGGTGATATCTTGT
>JAATVM010000058.1 GCA_014523495.1 Nitrososphaerales archaeon TH1920 | reverse complement strand
TATCATTAGTTTTACAAAATCATAAGATACTAACTCGAAATTTGAATACTAGTACTACAAGTCGGAATTTCTTTAGCTATGACCGATCGCTTATGGCTGAGTATACCTCCGAATACAAGAAAATGAATATTTCAGAATCTATCATGCAGAGATCTAAATATGATAACCTTACTGGCGAATAGAATCCATTTAAGTACGATGATTCAATTATATTACTAAACCATGAAGTGTCCATGTTGTGGTGAAAATTTGATAGTTGAAAAGGAAACTGAGAAGATTATATCGTACAAGTGTTTGACCTGTGGATTGAAAAATACTGAACTCAAGAAAAATATCTAAATTGTGATATACTTCTGTAAGTACTTACTCCGGGATGAAATTCTTGACTATACTTGTACTATTTTTCAGTATCCAATCATTAACTAATAACATTACTTTCTCATCCATTCTCTTTCTTCAAGATATCCTATCAGTTTTATCATCTGTTCTACTCTAACTTTACCTCCAACATCGCTGCTACAGACTTTATAATGTTTCATTAATAGGGAATGTTCTTCTTCAGACAATTTACCTTTCTCTTCCACAAGATCAAAGAATACATCTTCTTTGCCTGTATGAGCACTTATAAATACCGAATATGCATTTAGGAATCTGGCAACTGGTTCCCTTGAATCAAAACCACTATCCCAAGCTTTTAAATTCTGCGTTAACATACTGGCAATCCGTCTACCAAGTTCATGTTCTATCAAGAATTTTCGTATGTCTTCAGAATAGTCATCCTTATCATTCATATGTGGAAAATATGCTTTTTCTTCCTTACCGTGGTGGAATTTATCAACAAATTCTTGAATGAGCATTGATATTATTTTGATATCTTCGATCGGAATAACTACATTGCTATATAAAGCATCAGAACATTTCTTCGCAATCTTACCAAGTCGTTTAACCAACAAATGATCTTGCTGCAAGTCTTTCGTAGCGTTCAAAATTATTCAAAACTTGCGCTGACAAGAAAAATAATGCTAAATCCAAAAATAGATATAAAGCGGAATAAAAAATAGTTCACATATGAACACGCACTCATGTTCTTAATATTTATTTAAATTAGCACTGCGGTATCTTGATTCATTTACACCAAATAATGATTGATAGCCCGAATTTGTAACTTGATTTTCGGTGTGTTATATGATATTTGTGGCGTAAATTTAAACCTACAAATATGATTAGTTTTGTATAATGACATATGAATGGCCAAAAGACTGGAAGTAGTCAAGAAATAGAACCTAATGAATTAAAAAAGAAAATCGATAACCACGAGAATATTTTTATTTTGGATGTTCGAACACCTCAAGAATATGAATCTTGGAAATTATCCTATGATAAACATGATAATCCTAAATTAATCCCCATTGATCGTTTGTTTTTGAATGATTCTAATCTGTTAAAGGAGATTCCGAAAGATAAGGAAATTGTTACTGTTTGTGCACATGGAAATAGGTCATTGATGGCAGCAAGGCTGCTCAATCAATTAGGATATAATGTTAAAAGTGTCAAGGGAGGAATGGCCGGTTGGAATAAAGTCTACGATGTTGCGGAAGTTGCAGTTCCTAAAGAAGCCCCCTTTAGAATATGGCAGATAAGAAGAATATCAAAAGGATGTATGGGATACATTGTATCTTCAAAAGAAGATAACACAGCAGTAGTTATAGATCCAAGTCGTGAGATTTATGAGGCTTTTCTGAAAGTTGCCAAGGAAAATGAATTGAAAATAGTAAAGATAATCGACACCCATCAACACGCTGATCATGTTTCTGGAGTAGCAAAATTAGCTAAGGCAATAACCGCTGAGACAAACTCTAAAGCTTTGTCGTATTTTAGCTCACTAGAGGAATACAATAGCGAAAATTCAGAAATTAATCTCAATTTTATAAAAGACCAAGATCAAATAGAAATAACCAAGAAAATTTCACTAAGAGCTATTCATACGCCTGGACATACAAATGGTAGCATGTCTTTTTTTATAGAGTATTATGATGATACTGATGTAAAGAAGAGTATACAAGACCATCTTCAATATTCCTGTTTATTTACTGGAGACACCTTGTTTGTTGATAGCGTAGGAAGACCTGACTTAACAGAAGAAGCTGGAAAATATGCTGGACTATTATATCAGACCTATCATCAAAAAATAGTCAAATTACCAGAAAATACTGTGGTACTCCCTGCACATTTTAATGGAAATTCAATCGCCCTAAAACATGGAGTACCAATATCTGACACAATTGGTTCACTAAAGAAAAAAATAAAACTTCTCTCTATGACCGAGGATGAATTTGTTCACTTTGTAACGGACACTTTACCATCTAGACCTATGAACTACAAAACAATCATAGATATCAACAAGAAAATGCTGCCATATGATGGGATGGAAATGCCTGATTTGGAAGCTGGCCCTAACTCCTGTGCGGTCTCTTTGGAACCAAAATAAATTTTCCTACTCAGTAAATCTTGAGAATGACAAGGTGTAGAACTATGCAATGGACCTTTACACTTCATCATTTTTTACTAAACTAAGATATCAGTCACTTGAAATATTCGTTCCGTTGAAAGTCCAGCTATTCTAAGTTTAGGATCAGGTATGTGTTCTAACCATTGTGCATCTACGTAGACCTCTGGATGGGAGTATGATGATTCCGATATAGATTTAGATGTCATTTGACAGTTTCTCCTCAAAATCCTATTTTTTTATTGTCGTACTTGATTTCTCCGTCACATTACTTGAAGAAGCGTTATTGGTTGATAGAGTCTGGTTTGCAGAAGTGCTTGTGATACTCTCAAGTCCTTTATCTTTTAATACTTGATTAAGAATGTTCAGCTCAAAAATACCAGTCAAGTCAGGTCTTGTTTTCCCGAGGAACCCTACGTCAAATGCATCATTTGCAGACTTGATTAGTGTTTGTTGTAAAGGATCGTAAGTTAGCTCTAGTCTTGAGAAAGCTTCCTTGAGTTGATCATCTGGAATAGTTTGTCCCGTGAGTCTCTTGAGTTCAATATTGAAAGTCTTCAGTGCATCCTCTTTATGGTTGTTTATCCATTGTGTCTCGTTAACATGTGCTTCCAAGAACTTCTTTATCACGTCTGGATTAGAACGAAGATATTCAGGATTGACAATTATATTTGCAGTGACAAATTTTCCATCTGGCCATAATGTCCGTTCATCCAAAAACAGTTTACCATTACCTTCTTTTATCAGCTTTTCACCCCATGGTTCAGGAACCCAAGCACCATCGATTTCTTTCTTTAAAAATAATGTCAAAATATCCGGATTCTTTACAGGCAAGACCTCAACATTTCCACCTTTGTCCTTTGTCTTGTATCCGTTATCAAGCAAATATTTCCTTAATGCAACGTCCTGAGTGTTTCCGATCTGGGGTGATGCAAATTTTTTCCCAGCAAAGTCCTTGGGCGATTGAATACCAGAATCATTTCTTACCACGAATACCGCACCACCACTTGATGCGCCAGCAATTACTCTAACATCCTTTCCTTGGGATACAACATAGCCATTCACCGTCGGATTTGGACCTATATATGTAGCATCGACCTGTTTTGCGAAGAGAGCTTCAATAGCTGATGGTCCCGCATTGAATGTGAAAGTCTTTAGCTCTATGTTGTCTCCAAGAACTTTCTGGTAATCTCCATTTCCTACTCCGATTACTGCTTGCCCATGGGTAATGTTAGGAAAATATCCTAGTCTAAATACCTTTTTTTGCGTTACTTGTGCATATCCATGATTTGAAATTAAAGGGTGTACAACTATTCCTGTTATAATTAGTAAACTGACTATTGAAAGAAATAATCTCTGGTTCATAACGTTATTTTTAATTTAGTATATTTGAGTGCTTTCAAATAAGCATTATTCTACAATATATGCATAATCTTGACCCTGATGTGCTTTTATTATATAAGGGGATTGTTTGGAGTTCTAATTTTCTATTTAGCTGCTTTGTATTGTATTAATGCGATATGACCATTTAATCAGACAATAGGTTGATTCTCTTTTGTCTTCTGCCAGATATCAGAGATAATTTCATAGATCGTTTGGTCAACGGAGCCGTTAAATTTTTCGCTCCAAATTTTTGCTACATATTCCCCTGGAGAATTTCTATTTTCCAATCTTTTATCTAGGATATCGAGAAATCCAACATTAATACCTAAATCAGACAAGCCTTTGCGCGCAAAATCAAGCTGGCTTTTCATTGTATCTATAATATTGAAATGAGTCTTGGCGTTGTAGCCATATCGAACTGCTGCCATTCTTTCCTCTCTTAATGTAGGGAGTGGTCTTAGCTCCCTTTCTTCATGTATAGCCCTGCTCAAATAACCAATAAAGAATTCTGCCATTGCCATTAAGCTTTTTGAGGTTGGCTGAACGGACATGATTCTAGTTTCTACACGATAAGAATCAGGTCCTATACGGATTCGGGCATCATCATGTCTTTCTTTCTCAAGCATGAAATAATCTTTAGTAATATTTGGATCACGAGATGTAATGTAGTCTATGTAATTTTCAACACCATCTAGGTATCTTGGAATTGCAGGGAATCCTGAATTTTGTTGTTCTGATTGATCGTACAAGTGGATTCTTGGTTCATGCAATGAGTATACTCGACCGGCAAACAGTCGGCTGTTAGCACCAAGTACAATTGCAGAAGATATTATATTTAATATTTGATTGAACATTATTGCAGTATTCATTGGATTTTTTCCCTGTAGATGAAGATGAAATCCCTGAATAGCTGTCGCAACATAAGCTGCTCTAAATTTGTCACCGTCGATTTCAACATCTGGAATATTGTTCTGCCATGTTGCTAGTTTATTATACCGCGGCTTATCAGTAATTAGACCTGCTTTCATAATTTCAGGTGAAGGATTAGCACCCAAAAAGACAGGAATTACTTCTTTTTCCATGTATACTTTTTTTATGTATTTATCAAGATTTTCTATAAATTGCTCAAATACAATATTAAGATAGTCAAGATTGTTCATTCCTACCGGAGAGGTTTTATATTCAAATTGACAGTTACCATATTCATAATCAATTTCATAAGTGGTTCCTTGAAGTTCTTTGATTAATGGTTCAGCATTGACGGGAATTCCTTTTTCGTCTAATAAACATGCTTCAACCTCTACGCCAACCCTGAAAGTTTCATCAATTCTTTCGGCGTCACGATGAACACGGCCTTTTAACTCTTGTATTTGTCTCTGGATGGAATGACTCAATTCAAAGTTATATCATGCTCCTTATGGATTTAAGTTGAATTATGTGTGATTAATAGAATTTGCTTCGATTCGTATGTACGACGTTGGTTAAGGTGTAGAAAGCCCTTATCCTTGAATTTTATCTAAAGACTCGTCAAAGATTTTTATATCATGTGAATTGATAACACTTATGAGATTTATAGTAAGAGCACAAATACCTACAGAAGCTGGTAATAAAGTCGTGAAGAACCCGAAGTTTTTACAAGAACTTGATGCCTATATCAAAAAAGTAAATGCTGAAGCAGCATATTTCTTCGAAGCAGGAGGAGATAGGACATTTGTATTTATTGTTAACTTTGAAAGAGCTGACATGATACCAACTATAGCAGAACCATTATTTCAAGACTTGGGAGCCAAGGTTGAATTTCATCCCGTAATGTTATTTGAGGATGTTAAAAAAGCACTTCAATGATAGAGCTAGAATTGGAAAGTGAGTTTTTAACTTCCTAAATATTATTTCTTTATTTGACATTCCGATTAATGCTAATCCTTTTTTAAGTAACGTGTGCCTTATTTCCTGATTATCTTGTCCTTCTCTAATATTATTATCATTTTGAAGGTTCCCTCTTACTACCTCTATTAGTAGCCAATAAAACTTATAACACTTAGACTATCTGATAGGTGACACAGTACTTGGCAATTATAAACTGGCCTCATTACACAAATATGTGATATGGAATCAATTCAATCAGTGGCACTATATACCATACTACTCAAAGAAAATTAAAACTATTTTATAATTTGTTGAACATATTCTTACATAAACCCGTAACAACGATTCATTCCTGGTGGGTTCATTAAGATTTCGGGCCCATCAGTGATCTAATAATCTAATGAATCTTCAATTATCTTAACAATAAATCAGACTCATACAATATTCGAGGCCGATAAATTACATAGCGAATTGAACATCTTAGATTGGATTTTGTATCAAGTTTGCAGTAACGAAATAAAAAGGCTATAACTATTATTGAATTTTGATTAAACTCTTGTAATGTGAAGATTCATAATGGTAAAGTCAAATTGGTAACTTCATTGGCGAGAAAATTCTAGGAACCAAATAATAGTATCAAAATTCTGAATTATTTTACATATCATTTTTCACTGAAGACTTAATTATTTTCCCCTCTACAGGATAAGTTAATGAACTACAAAGTAGTGCCCACAATAATCACAACATTATCAATCGCAATGCTTGGGACGACCATCATGATTTCATATGGTGCACTGCGAGCCGAAGCGACTAAATCAGGCACCTCAACGGATTGGTGTTATATATCGGCGTTTCCGGAAGACCGATCGGTTTGCTTCCCAAACCATGAGGAGTGCAATAAAGGACAGTCGTCAGACCTTTTCCGATCAAGTACGTGTTTCAAGAAGTTCTTTTAATTTTAATGGACGTCTTGCTATTCAGGGCCGGCATTGTTAGGAATCCCTAAAGAACGGCCAGAACCAGAGGATTTTACTTAATCTTCTATTTAGAAAGTCTAATTTTATATAGTCTATTTGAACTTGCTATATTGATAGTTATAGATATGTCTGAAGATAAGCTTTCTCAATTATCCGAAGTCAAGTATATTAATATTGAAACATATAGGAAGAATGGTCTTGGAGTAAGAACACCAATATGGTTCATTATTCATCAGGGATTGATATATTTTAGATCTGATGAGAAATCTGGCAAGGTAAAAAGGCTTAGGAATAATCCGCATGTTAAGATTGCACCTTGTGATATTCGTGGAAATGTAAAAGGAGAGTGGTTTGATGGAAAAATATATTTTGCAAATTCGGCAGAGACATCAATTGCATATTCTATGATAAACAAGAAATATGGGATGAAGACAACGCTCATCAGAATATTCAATAAGTTTAGAGGTACAAAGCCTCTCGTAATAGCTATAGTACCAAATTAATAAATTTGGAATAAAAAATTTCCCATATATTAACAATAGTACCATATATGAATAGTCATAGGTGTTCTTCATGCAAAGACCGCTCTGCAAGGTTTACTAAATAGTATTTCAAAAAATAACTAACAAATGATTCTTCATATTATTTGGTACACTCATTTCAAAAATATCCTACTGGCTTAATCTTTTACTTGTATTTTCTTACTTAGTAAATTCTTATTTCCTTCTTTATCTCCATTAGTTTTCCATTTGTTTACCCAATTAGCCAAAGAATGTAGAATAGGTTCAAGGTCTTTTGCTCTAATAGTAAGGCTGTATTCTACTCGCAGGGGAACTTCCGGATATATCCTTTTATTTATCAAACCTTCAAGTTCAAGTTCCCGTAATCTCTCAGACAAAACCGTACTACTTATTCCATGTAATAATCTCTTTAATTCATTAAATCTTATTGTATCTTTAGCACTCAAATTTCTTAAAATATTTAATGACCAACGTTTTCCAAGAACTTCCCAGATATCTAAAACTTCACATTTTTCTTGCATTTGCTGATCCATTAGTTAATATAATCTTACTAGGTATTAAAATGCAACTAGATATAAAATAGAATATCATAAATATTGTAACTCAAATATAAGATTATTTTCTAACTGGGTATGATATTAATTACTAACTAGGTTAGGAATTACTACCTTACTTAAATATGATAAGACTGTAATATAGATATGGAAAAAATTAAAGAAGATAACAATATTCTTGATAAAAGTAATGAATCTCGCAACAAGGATCGTTCAGTGGATCTTATAACAAATAGCGTGGAAACTGGGGAAGGCGATGGTTTTATTGTACATCGATGCTTTCCTTCACATTCCATTCGACACCTAGATCCTTTCTTACTTTTAGATGAAATGGGTCCATTAGAATTGTTACCACAGGAGACAAAGGGATTTCCAGATCATCCTCATAGGGGTTTTGTGACTGTTACATACTTGCTTGAAGGAAAATTCGAACATAGAGACTCTCAAGGTAATTCAGGTAAGCTTGGACCTGGTGATGTTCAGTGGATGACAGCAGGCTCTGGTCTAGTTCACTCAGAAATGCCAGAAAAAGAGTTTGCTAAAACTGGAGGAAGGTTGCATGGATTTCAATTATGGATAAATCTTCGCAAAACTGACAAGTGGATCAAACCAAATTATCAAGATGTTCCTTCAAGAAAAATCCCCATAGCAAGAACAGCCGATGGCAAAGTATCAGTTAAAGTTATCGCAGGAAATTCCCTTGACGCTAAGGCAGTAATCAACACTCTAACTCCTATCTTGTATTTGCACTTTACCCTACAGCCAGGTGGAGAAGTTGTTCAACATGTTCCTAAAAATTATAATGCATTTGCATACGTTATAAATGGTAAAGGTATGTTTGGAAAAGATAAAACAATTGTGGAAGAAAAGAAGATGATTGTGTTCAAAAATGATGGCGAATATGTTTCTATTAGAGAACCTGAGAACGGAAGATCATCTTTGGATGTATTGCTTATTGCAGGAATGCCACTAAATGAGCCAATAGTACAGTACGGGCCATTTGTTATGAATACTCAAGAAGAGATTGATAAAACTATAGAAGATTATCGTGATGGCAGATTAGGAAAGATTGAATTCTAAAAAGGTTGAGGACGATTTCTATCCTGTAATTATCTGTTTTCATAACATAAGATACAGGTATTTGTAACCCCTCCCCGCCTCATAGAATCTCTTCTTATTATATAGTTCAGAATTGGTAAGAATGAGATCATGCCTCATCTAATTGTTCATCAGTTTATAAAAAAATTTAGAATGGAGAATAACAACAAGCTAATTTTGTGTCGCAGTTCTATAGTTTTTGATAAATTTGTATCTAAACTTATTATAATAAATTGATATCTGGTTGGTTATTGATCCATATGTTTTAAATGGTAACATGATTTTTTGGATAAAAGAAGATAATTCTACAACGATAAGAGTGGAGGACAAAAGTTGGAATCATAAAATCTATGTTGCTTCTGACAAGTCTTTATTAAAATCTGTCATAGAGACCGATGAAATATTTTCCATGGTAAAAGAATATCATTTTCTTTCTAAATATGAATTGATAACAGATATGAAGAGATCCCAAGTTCTTGAACTGGAATTAAAAGATTCTTCTTACTCATTAAAAATAGCAGAAAAAATTGAGAAGATGGGAAGATTCGGACAATTTCGACTATACAATGTAGACATTTTACCAGAACAATCCTACTTTTATGAGCACAATATTTTTCCGCTCATGAAGTGTAAAGTTCATGTATCTAATTCAAAACTTAATTGGATAAGGAAGGAAGATAATGTGTGGTCTACAGAATATGAGTTACCATTATTTAATAACATACACCTAAAAGTATATCCAAAAATAAAGGAAGGAAAGATACCTAGATTTACAGATTCAATAGCATCGGTAGCTATTCAAAATTATGACAGAATTGAAGACACTATTTATATTCAGGGTTCTGAAATAGATATTTTATATCAACTTGTTAAGGAAATAGAAAAAATTAATCCCGACTTTATCCTCACAGAAGATGGAGATTCATTTACATTTCCTTATCTAACGCACAGATCGGAAAGCAATAAAGTAGATTTAATTCTAGATAGAGAAAGTATACCTTTATGCAGACCTAAGAAAGACGGAATATCATATTTCTCTTATGGTAAGATACATTTCAAACCATTAACTGCAAAGTTATTTGGAAGGATACACATTGACACAGACAATTCCTTTGTTCTAAATGAATCTGGTCTTCAAGGATTGTATGAGCTTGCAAGGATTTGTAGATTGCCCTTACATACAGCGTCTAGGGCTTCTATTGGAAAGTGTATGAGCAGTCTACAATTCTATAATGCCATGATAAACGATATACTTATTCCATGGAAGCCCACACTGGCAGAACATCCAAAGTCACTTGGAGACCTTTTAATTGCTGATCGTGGTGGTCTGATATTTGAACCAGTTATGGGTGTGTATGAAAAAGTTGCTGAACTTGATTTTGTTTCTCTATACCCTAACATAATGTTTAAAAAAAATATATCCGCTGAGACTGTAATTTGTAACTGTTGTCCTCACTCCAAGTTACGCGTTCCAGAGTTACTAAATTATTATAGATGTGAAAAAAGAAGAGGAATAGTTCCTATATCATTAGAAATATTACTAAAAAAGAGAGCAATCTATAAAGACAAGAGGAACTCAACCACAGATCCCAAATTAAAAAAGATTTATGATGCAAGACAAACTGCTCTAAAATGGGTTTTAGTTACAAGTTTTGGCTATCTAGGTTTTAATAATGCGAAATTTGGTAGAATAGACGCACATATTGCAGTATGCGCTTTTGATAGACAGATTTTATTACAAACAGCAAGGATAGCAGAATCACATGGATTTAAGATCCTCCATGCCATAGTTGATTCCATCTGGATACAAAAGAAAGATCTGACCAACAATGATTATAGTGATTTAAAAACGGAAATAGAAAACAAAACTGGATTTCCAATTTCATTTGAAGGTGTATATAAGTGGATTGTATTTGTTCCTTCAAAGAATAATGCTATGCTGCCAGTTTCTAATCGTTACTTTGGTGTTTTTGAAGATGGAACTGTAAAAATGAGGGGAATAGAAGCAAGAAGACACGACACTGCAGAGTTCTTTTCAAATGTTCAGCAAGGTATCTTAGACATAATGTCAGAAGCTAACTCAATCAAAGAAGTTAAAGATTTGGTGCCAAAAATCAGAAATATTTTTCAAATGCATCTAGAACTTTTGAAATATAAGAAGGTCCCCATAAATGATTTGGTTCTAACAAAGAGAATATCAAAAAATGTAGATGAGTATGAAAATAGGAACACGGTTGAACTGGATGCACTACTGCAATTAAAGAATGCAGGTAAATCGCTTAAAGCAGGACAGATTTTGAAATATGTAATAACTGATTATTATCGAAAAAATTCAAGAAAAAGAAGTGTTCCGTTTGAATTAGTAAATTCAAAGACTGTGTATGATGCAAAAAGATATTCTGAATTATTAGCGGAAACATGTAATTCTGTTACGGAACCATTTGGACTAAAGTTGAAAGTAAAGGAATAAAATTCACACTAGATATTAAATTCGTTATTTTTTATATGCATATTGTCCAAAACCAACTGCTTTGATCTATAAAAATCATTAATTTTTTCCTTTACCTCTTTTTCTCTGTCCGATAAACCTTCACCAAGCATTTCTTTAAATTCAATGGCATTTGCAATAGCCTTGGCACCATAATGATTATTAAAATAGCCTCTCACTACCGCGGTGTCCATGGATATTTTCTTAACTTTGTCAACCCATGGATTCAATTCCTCTTTAGAGTAAAGATAATTGTATCTATGTTTTGCATTTCTTCCATGCCACCTAATAAAACTATGATCAGCAGTTACTATTACTTCTGAAAGGAATTGTAGTTTGTCTCTTGGTGGAGAATCGGTCATGACTGCTGCTATATTATAATGCTTTAACAATTCCCACGGGCCTTCAGTATCCCATGAAGGATGTCTAAATTCAACTGCAAAATCGTACCCACCTGGAAGTCTATCTAAGAACTCTTCAATGTTCCTAAATTCTTTAACTGTAAAACTAGGTGGCAATTGAATAATCACAGCACCCAATTTATTCGTAATTCTTAATGGAGATATCTTTTCAAGGAATTCTTCCAGAGTATTTATGGCTCCCTTATTCACGTCCAAACTTTTATGATGAGTTATTGATTCTGGTACCTTGATGGAAAATTCAAAATTAGGCGGTGTTGCATTTGACATTGAAACAAATGTTTCCTTTGTCATATACTTGTAGAATTTTTCATAAAACGTAGCATCCATTTCAACTGTGTTAAAGAACTGAGAATAGAATTGGAGTTTTTTTATCTTAGTATTGGGATAGAATATTCTCATCCATCCGCCCTTTTCAACAGAGTCGGAGTAACTCCAACCAGAACAACCTATATGAATAGACAAAATTTCCTTCTAATATTGACATACACTGACAATTAAAAATATGGTAAATAAAATCGCAATAAGCTGTTACTACCAAAAACTGCTGCTTTTATTATTTTTTATTTTCTTCTTTTCTTGGCCCACTTAAGCTTCATTTCATTTAAAAGCTCGAAATTTTCATAAATAAATGGTCTTGTATCTCTCATTCCTTTTATTATGGGTTTTGCCTTCTGCCAGAAAGGATTGGGGTTAAAAACATCAAAGTACAGATCGGTATCGATCAGTCTCCTTTTTACTAAAGTACCTGAAAGCTCAAAAAAACCACAAACCCGAATAAAATGAGATCTATCTCTAGATGTACCATGATATTTTTGTTTATATTCTTCATAGCTTTTGGCACTGAATTCTTCAAGAAACCAAAGAATAGAATCTCTGTTTCGATCGTATATCTCATAGAGTGAGAATAGAACATCTACGTCTTTATTTACCAATAGATGTTATTTATCTAATCTGTACAATATTAGATTTTCTAACTTTAATAATTTACTACGTCTTCTATTATCTGGACGATATTGCCTTTCCTTAATTCACGCTTGATATCTTCATCGGGCTCCGCGTCTATTCTGTCTAGTTGTCTCTGCCTTTCTCTTTTATGATATGTTCTCCTTCCTTTGTTACCTAGACCTACAATATGGGGACTCTTTTCATAGGCGCTTTCTGTAGTTTCCCTTGGAATTGTAATATCAGTTTCTTTCTTTATCTCGTGCCTTGGGAATCTTATTCTACATTCTCTACATTCAAGCCAATTC
>JAATVM010000057.1 GCA_014523495.1 Nitrososphaerales archaeon TH1920 | reverse complement strand
TAGAGAGTACGAAAAAGCCAAGGGATTTATAAGAATACGGGGTGATACTGTTACGCCAACGTCAAAAGGCTTGCTTAAGGCTAGAGAAACCCGGAAGGATTGGGACTGAATGTCCTCATATGATTTACGATATTTATATCGTGCCAGTTTAATTCTTAAATTATGTGACCTTTCGTATTTTCTCTTATTTTAATATGAAGCTTGTATAAGTCAGAATAAACAGAATATCATGTAATGTTTCCTAGTTTTTAAGCCTCTAGTCATGAGTAATCAATGTGGGGAATATGGCATTTAATGCAGATCATAAGGTCACTGTACGCTACTAAGGTATCAAACTTTACGCATACAACTTCAATAGATACAGTGCAACGCAGTACCGCCAGAAGAAATATAGAGAACGAAATTTGTATGATGTAGGTAATAGTTTATTTGACTAGACAATCAGCAGCACATTTCAGCGGGTATGATAAATTGGTTATGGAAATACTAAGGTTTGCTACGAAGGGTGCAACTAAGCAGACGTTAATGGACAATTTCTCGTTGTCCAGGCCACAGCTTAGAAGGCTTACAGCTGACTTGGTGAACAAACATTTATTGAGATATCATCAGAGCTTAAGATTATTTATGACAACGGCAAGAGGACACATATATCTCAAAAAAAAGTCTGATGAAATACCCTCCGTATTGTTAAAACCAATGGATATTGCTAGGGAGATAATAATGTTAGATTCTGGCAAGACATTACTTGATGCAAGAAATTCCATGTTAAGATTCAACATTAGCAGAATAGTTGTATCACTTAATGGTAAGGCGATTGGAATAATAAGTGAAAAGGATATCGCAAAATTCTTGTATAATACTCCGCCTACAAAACGTCTAAGCGAGATAACACTAAAGGAACTTATTCATAAGAAGCTTATTACCGTAAATGAGAATTCTACTATTGATTATTGCTCTAAACTTATGTTACAGAATAACATAAGTTCATTAATAGTAATCGACAATGAGGGAAAGGACAAAGGTATCATTACAAAGACCGACATTGTTGAATTATATGCTTATCATCAATCAACACATCTTACCGTACGCGAGTGTATGTCCAAGAAAGTACAATCTGTAGCACCTGATGAGACAATACATATGATTGCTATGCTGATGGCTACTTACAAGATATCTAGGATAGTTGTGCAGAAACATAGGAAACCAATAGGTATTGTCACCACTAGAGATTTCCTACCCCTCAGTCTGATTCATGGGACGGGCTCACTAGGAAGATATTGGACAACACGTAGTGAAATGATTATGACTAGAGCACACCAAAAGTTCATACCAACGGGGATGCTGGGAATTGTGTTAGCTCAAGACATCATGAGTCCTGCACCTATCAATGTTTACATGAATAGCGATATTGCCAACGCCGCAAAAATAATGATAAGGAACAGAATAAGTGGTCTTCCAGTCATAAATGGAAAAGGAGATCTTGTGGGCATAATCACTAAAACGGATATATTAAAGAACAAGATTCTTGTCAAAAGCTAATTGCCCTAATCAATAATATTACTCAAACTTACAAATACAAGTTAGCAAGTGTATGATGGTTACCATTACCGGCATATCAGCTATCAAGTTCCTAATGGGATATTTATTTTACTACCAGAACAGAGCAATGTGAGTAAGTTACTACACCAGAAATAGTACTCCCCAATAACATTCTCTTTATACCAGACATTCCTCTTGGCCCAATAACTATAAGATCGACATTATGTTGTTCTGCATAATCCAAAATTGCTTTTGCTACCCACCAATTGGCTTTATTAGGAACTAATATTGGGTTACTTTTAGCTGTTATATGCGCGCTCTGAAAGTTATGGGATTCTAATTGAACATATTTTCCTTCAACAGTGGAGAATTAGGATCATTAACAACCAGATTATACAGAATAAAATGCTTTTTTGCTATCTCCTCCCAAAGGAGTTTCTTACTAAATGATTCTACTGTATTCTTGTACCGATCCAACCTTTGTTCTAGTGTCAAAAGGGCCCTTGAAAATTGAATCGGATCTCGGCGTACTGAAACTCCCAATCCTATGTGTGAAAATTCTCTAAAAAAAGGGATGTCACTCGAAATGAATGGAAGTCCGTGCGCAAGACCATCGAACATAGCACCTGAACCAGAAGTTACTTTATAGGGGAGAATAACTGCATCGGCTGCATAAAAAAGTAATGATAATTGTTCATCATTAAGAAACCCTTCATTAAGTCCAAGTATATCCGAGGTATTATGTTTAACTCTATACCTTTCCATACTATAATGATTTTTTGACCCATTAATAACGATGTTCCATCCCTTAGGAACTTTCATCTTATTAAGGAGGCTCCATCCCTTTGTCGCAGTAACAAATCCTAAAGCAAGTGCGATTTTGCTTTCTTCTGGGAGAGAAAATTTTTGCCTAGCTTCTTTCTTATTTACAGAGATCGAGGTACTTGGCTCAGCCCCATGGTATATTACGTGGCTCCCAGGAATAAGGTTTGCTAGATATTTAGAAAAAACGATTCCATGCCTTTTTTGAGCTATTTTCTGTTTAACCATGGATGTAAACGACTGGTAATTTAGTAAATGCGTCCAATAATCATAAACCATACCTAGAAGTGTCCCAAAACTACCAAGTGTTCTGTTTTCCAGTGGAACAATCAACCTCATCCACTGTCCAAAAGTATAGGCCGAATGAAGAGTACTAACTATAGGAACGCTACAATAATCATAAAACAACTCTATATTTGTTCTAGTTCTGTTGGGATTTATAGGGTCTAGATGCAAGCCATATAATCCTTGTTCGTATTGAACATGTACAATATCAGGTTGAACCTCGTTAACTAAACTTAAGAGAACTTCAGAATTACTAGAATTATAGGGCGATATCCCACTAAAATCTCCTTCTCCATCTTCATTGCAGACGACCAATACTTCTAAATGCTCCTTTCTTAAGGAGTTTACCAAATTTTTACAATAACGACCAACACCTCCTTGCATGGGAGGATATTCCGTTGAAACGAATAATATCCTCAAATTATTGCATCATCCAATATTAGCAAATTAGTTGAGCAATTTCGCTGCAAGTTATATTTTCTTTTCGTTGACGATAAACCTAATTAAAGATTCAATTTTCTATTTGCTTTGACTAATTGATTTGGTAGAATTTTTAGTCAGAAAAATGTGAAAATCGAAGACGGCCCGACAAAATATGTTCTGCTGTTCCATTTCTTGCAGCATAATCCATTTCTTTACCGGATGCCGACGCCTAATCTAAGTCTAAGATTCCAGACTAATTACTCTAGACCTGAGATGTGCATATAGTTTTAATAAATGGGCATGGTCTAATATGTAAGATTGAAATTACTTGAAGATGAATATCTTACGGCCCCTGTTACTAAGCTAATGGAACAGAATCTTGTTATCTTGGATGATTCTGCATGTATAAATGAAGCCGCCAAGGAGATGAAAGCCAAAGGTATATCGAGCGTATTAGTAAGAGATTCTAAAACCGGCGCGGTCACGGGAATCGTTACGGAAAGAGATATTATTTATCGTGCCGTGGCCGAAAGCCTGGGCATATTCAAGGTTCATATAAGAAAAATTATGAGCACTCCACTAGTTACGGTTAATAAAGAAACACCTTGCGTAGAGGCTATTAAGATAATGCGAGAAAAAGGTTTGCGACGTCTTCCAATAGTGGATCAGGGAAATATAATAGGTGTCGTGACATTAATGTCGCTTGCTGGAAATAGGCCATTAAGGAATATTGATCTTGTCGAGTTAGAGAAACCTCAAATTTCTCAAGGTCCAACTCTAAATTGTCCATATTGCGAATCTAAATTCGATGATAAGATAGAATTGTCCAAACATATAGATAGAATTCATTTGGGAAGCGGCTTGCTAGAAGGTGACTTGAGAAAATGGAAGTAGAATAGCAATCCGCATTCCCCTGAAAGTACTCTTTTATTTTATACAAACGTGGCAAGAACTTCACCAGTTTTAACAGACTGACCTATTTGGACCTTTAAATCTGATATTTTGGCAGTTATCGGAGAATTGATGTGATTTTGCATCTTCATCGCTTCAAGAACAAAGATAAGCTGACCTTTTTTTATATCCTCTCCATCTTTTACCAACACCTCTATTATCCTGCCACTAATTGGCGCCTTGATTTGTTTCATGGATCCCGCGATGTCGGAACTTTTGGAGACGATGTAGGCCATACCATTTACAATCATAAGAGACGGTTCTTCATCCTCCATATAGTCCAAATAAAATTTTTTTCCATCTATTGTAATTTCATTTTCACCAAGTACTACAGCTATTTCTTTTCCATTAGCTCTAACCTTTCTTCCAATTATAGTTATGTTATAATCATTGCCATTAACATTGATCCTCATCAGTTCCACCTTGAGTTTGTTAGATTATCAAAATTGGACAAACTAAATCTGCTTTTCATCCAGGCTTCCTCGTTTGAATATCCCTTATTTTCCAGAAATTTGATCTTTCTTGGTAGCTGGCATAGAATCGCAGAAGCTAGCTCTCCATCCTTCGATGAATATGGCTTCAATTCGTCAACAAAAGACGTGTTATAGTTGCCTTCTATAAATCTGATATCATTTAACGCTGACACGTGAAAGGGAATTGTAGATGGAATGCCTGAAATCCTAAACATAGAAAGAGATCGCCTCATCCGTTCAATAGCATGAATCCTGCTCTCCCCGTAACAAATCAGTTTAGCTATTAGCGAATCATAAAATGAAGGAATCTCATAACCAGAGGACAATGCGCTATCTATTCTTACACCCATCTCCTCGGGGGGAGGAATAAATGATTTGACTTTACCCGCAAATGGAATAAAGCTTAATGGATGTTCGGCGTTTATACGACACTCTATGGCATGTCCTTTTGATTTCACGTCATCTTGTTTTATTGTTAGACCAGCTCCGGCCGCTATGTTGAGCTGTTGTTCAACTATATCAATTCCTGTAACCTCTTCAGTTATTGGGTGCTCTACTTGAATCCTGGAGTTAACCTCCATAAAGTAAAAACTGCCATCTTTAAAGAGAAACTCTACCGTTCCTGCATTATCGTACTTCATTTCTTTCATTATAGCCAATGCAGTATCAGTAATTCTTTCCCTCATGTTCTTTGTCAGGGCTGGCGATGGTGTTTCTTCAATCAATTTCTGATGACGCCGCTGTACAGAGCATTCCCTTTCACCTAGATGGATTATAGTTGAATTGTCTCCAAGAATCTGGACTTCAATATGTCTAGGATGTTCTAGATATTTTTCAATAAATAACAGGTCTGATCCAAAGCTTATCATTGATTCATTTTTCGAAGAATCAAACACTTTACTTATGTCATTTGCCGAGTTCGCAATTCTGAGTCCCCTTCCACCTCCACCCTTGGCAGCCTTCAACATAACCGGATATCCAATATCGTTGGCTACCTTCAAGGCCTCTTCTTCATTAGACGCTTCTTTTCCCTCTAACACGGTAGCAACTCTCGACGCAACCTTCTTTGCTCTCAATTTATCGGCAGAAATATTCAAAACTCCTGGAGAGGGTCCGACGAAGATTAGCCCCTCCTTCTTGCAAAGCTCGGAGAACTCGGCATTTTCTGCAAGAAAACCATATCCAGGATGTACCAAGTCACAACCTAAATGCTTAGCCGCATTAACTATCTTATCCATTCTCAAATAACTATCACTGGCAGCAAATCCTCCTATGTTTAGTGCATCGTTACAAAATTTTATATAAAGAGAATCCTTGTCTGCCTCAGAATACACGCCGCAAGGAATTATGTTAAGTTTACTACAGCTCTTAACTATCCTTCTGACGATCTCTCCTCTGTTAGCAATAAGCAGCTTCATGACCAAAGCATTAATTCAGCCAAGGAGGGCTTAAAACCTATAGTTTACCAATCAAAAAATAATAATGTATGGGGATTTTCCTATTAGTTTGATCACTGCACGCTACTCTTCAAAGGAACAAGATAGAAAGACCTATACCGGAATATTACCGTGTTTCCTAAGCGGTCTTTGTACCCTTTTTTTGTAAATAGACTTGAGCGACGATATTAATCTCGGCCTTGTTTCTCTTGGTTCTATTACATCGTCAATGTACCCATGAGATGCGGCTATGTAAGGATTTGAGAATCTAATTCTATAATCTTCAGCTAAATCGTTTCTCTTCTTGTCTGGATCTTGGGATTCTGATATTTCTTTCTTGAAGATTATGTTACACGCTGATTCAGGACCCATGACGGCAATTTCGCCACCGGGCCAAGCAAAGTTGTAATCGGCTCCTATATGCTTGCTATTCAATACGCAATAGGCCCCACCATATGCCTTTCGTGTTATGACAGTAAGTTTCGGAACGGTTGCCTCCGAAAAAGCGTACAGAAGTTTTGCTCCATGTCTTATTATGCCACCCCATTCTTGAGACGTTCCAGGCAGAAAACCAGGTACGTCAACAAGTGCAACTAGAGGAATATTAAAACAGTCACAGAATCTAACAAATCGCGCGGCTTTGTCGCAGGAATCAATATCCAGAACACCGGCAAGAACCTGAGGATTGTTCGCCACTATACCGACGGCATTACCACCAAGCCTTGCAAATCCCACTGTAATGTTCTTCGCCCAGTACTTGTGAACCTCCAGAAAATCATGATTGTCCACTATTTTACTTATAACTTCGTGCATATCGTAGGGTTTGTGTGGACTGGAAGGAAGGACAGAATTTAGTTCTTGATCCTGTCTGTTCGGGTCGTCTTCCATTTCTATACGAGGTGGATTTTCAAGATTATTTGATGGAAAAAAAGAGAGTAACTTCCGGAGAATCATAAAGCAATCGTGCTCATCTTCTCCAACAAAATGTGCAACACCACTCTTCTCATTATGTACACTGGCACCTCCCAGATCGTTAAAGTTTACTTTTTCTTCTGTCACTTCCTTCACTACCTCCGGTCCGGTCACAAACATGTATGCCGACTTGGTCATAATTATAAAATCAGTTATTGCAGGAGAGTAAACCGCCCCTCCAGCACAAGGGCCGACTATGACAGAAATTTGAGGGATGACTCCCGATGCATGCACATTCCGATGGAAAATATCAGCATATCCTGCGAGGCTCCTCACTCCTTCTTGAATACGGGCTCCTCCAGAGTCATTGATTCCAATAATAGGAGTGCCCTGTTTCATAGCGAGGTCCATTATCTTGCATACTTTCGACGAAAATGCAAGACCCAAAGAACCACCAAGCACTGTAAAATCATGCGAAAATGAATAAACTAGACGACCATCAATCATCCCATACCCAGCGAGTACCCCATCTCCGAGGATTTTCTTGTTTTCTAATCCAAATTCATTACATTCATGAACTACAAACGGATCAAGCTCAACGAATGTTCCAGAATCAAAAATTGCATCTATTCTCTCAAACGCCGTTAGTTTGCCTTTATTCCTCTGTTGTTCTTGTTTTTCCTTTCCTCCTCCTAGAAGGTGATCCTTTCTTTTTTTATCAAGTTCAAAGTTCATAATAGCAGAACTCAATACGATCACTAAAAGTTTTTGACTACATTGTCAAAGAATAGAGAAGCTATGCATGGCTAAGCAATAGGAGTTACTCCTTAGTACTAAATTCTGGTATAACAGTATAAATTCCATAAATAATGTAATCATGAGCAATTATCATTATTTTACCAACATAACTGAACATAATGAATGATGTACAATCTTACTTGATACGCTACCAAGTATTAACTCTTTGAATTTGCCCATTCCTCGACTCCCAATGATTATGGTATCGCATTTCTCATCTTTGCTAAAATCCAGAATTTTGGAAGCAGGATTACCTTGTAGAAGAATAGTATTAATCGTTACACCTTTTTCTTTAGCAATCTCTGAACACTTGGATAGCATATCTTGAGCTTCCTTTTTGTAAGCTTCTAATTTGTCCAACAATTTTTGTGATTGGATATGTGTAATAGGTACGATCTCCATGACATGAATTACAGAAATTTTTGAACCTAATGCTTTTGAAAAAGATAGCGCTACATTTAATGCTCTAAAAGATGGAGCTGATCCGTCAACAGGTACTACTATATTTGAGAACAATGAATATCTCTAATATTAACTCTTTAATATACTGTAACATCTATAGGCACCCTATAGTATCATTTTCATTCCAAATAAATGATGCTATAACAGCGTTACCTATTTAAGATACGCAAATTTCTGCGTTCTTCAATCTTTGCAAGTAAAATTGTTGAAATCAAAAGCAGAAATAAAGATGAGTACTCGCTGACAGTAAAGTATTATGAAATAGAATATTCAGTTCATTGTACCACAGTACAATCTAACTACTTATTTGATATGATCAGTATTGGTAAATTATGATGTTTGATAATTCCAAGCAAGTAGAGTCACACTCTTCACCGGAAGCATCTGTTATACCTTATGAAAGTTTGGATGATAGACAAAAAATATATCTGGAGAATGCTTTCCTGAACATTATATTGTTATATGCGATAGCTGCTATTGGTCCTGTACTTGTTTTAATAACCGGCGACTGATCAGAATGTGCCCGCTATGTTTCAAGGAGACATCAAGAATTCCATTAACAATTGAGGAGAATTTAAAATTAGTTATGACAACAGCCATGGATTGACCATAAGGTTTGGCCGTAAATTGCCTTTAAGATGATAACGATCACCTTAAAATTGATTCGGCTTTATCTGCATTCTTGCTGTGTTTGGATAAGTGGTGTCGATTATTCTTGTTCATTATATAAGACTGCGAGCAGGATATAGCGATACAAAACAGAAGAAAAAATAGAATTTATTGTACTTGATTCCCTATTTCAAACCATTTATATTCTCAGAAATTTAATTACTTTTAATAATGAATCTAGAGCAAGTATTACAACAAGAAATTGAAGAATTTAAGTCGCTTGATGTTTCAAAGTAGAATTAGAGAACAACAAAATCTAATTACCGCAACTTAATATATATATGGACCCTAAATAAAAGCTGGTGAGCTTTCAAAACATTTCATTGTGGAAATTAGCACTAATTTTCATTGTTGCGGGAGTAGTTATAATATTAGCGTTGTTGGGTTCATCTGCAAAAAATTTGTTTAGCGAGTCCATAACTGAGGATGTGCCTGTCAAGCTC
>JAATVM010000056.1 GCA_014523495.1 Nitrososphaerales archaeon TH1920 | reverse complement strand
TAATACTGCTGCTGATAATACTGCTGCTGATAATACTGCTGCTGATAATACTGCTGCTGATAATACTGCTGCTGATAATACTGCTGCTGATAATACTGCTGCCTGAAATCGTTCAATATCATGGATTAGGCTTGTTTGCTGCTTGAGATTTAATTTTCATGACGTAGGGTCTTGAAAGTATTGGTGCCATGATTGTTGTAGCCCAGCCAATTGTTACTGTAATGGAGAATATAGTTGAATCAATAATGCCGGCAGAAAACCCTATAGCTGCTATTACTAATTCAACCATTCCTCTTCCGTTCATAATAAAAGCAATAGCTAAACTTTCTTCCTTTGAGAATTTAATTAACCTCGAACCAATATAACCTCCACCTACTTTAGTGAGGACAGCTACTATTGCCAGAACAATAAAAAATGGAAGATTGTTGACAATCGAATCCATATTGATATTGATTCCTATTACGGCAAAGAATATGGGAGCAAAGAATCCGAATGTTATTGCAGAAATTATTCCATAAACTCGTTCAAAATTTTCTTTCCTTATAATTTCCTTGTATACTATCAGTCCTGAAAAAAAAGTACCTATTATAAAATGCAAACCAATTACTACCTGCGCAATAACAGATACCAGAATTGTGGAAATTAATAATATGCCGAAGGCTGCTTCCTTTGTTTGCAGTTTTTCAAAAAAGTAAGCGCCTCGACGTTGAAGCCAGACGTTCGCTTTTCTAAATAATATATCGACAAGAAATATTGCGCCAATAAATAACGAAATCTTAATTATAGTATTTATGGTCTGCTCCATAATATTCACTGGAGCGCCAGTGGCTTCATTCAGGGATAACACAATTGATAAGAGTACAAGGGAAAAAATATCGTTGATTACAGCTGCAGTAATAATAGTATTACCTAGCTTAGTTTCCAATATTCCGAATTGCATTAGAACAATTGTGGTGACTGGGACAGCAGTTATTGATAATAACAATCCAACGAACATAGATTGGACTATTCCAAGACCAAAGAGAGAGGCTATTGCAAAGCCGCCTACGTAAGGTATTGAAAATGCTATGGCTGACAAAACTCCTGCACGGAGTCCGGCTTTTCTTATTTCTCTAGGGTCCATCTGTAATCCTGCTAATAGCATGAGAAAGAAAACAGCCAAGTCTGAGATAACATTCAGGCTGTCACTGGGAGTTACCAAATTTAAAACATAAGGGCCAATTATTATTCCCGCAGCCAACTCCCCAACTAGTGGAGGCATACGCAGCCTTTGGCAAAACTCACCAAGTAGTCGTGCTGCTACCAGGATGATTACGACACTGACGAACAGCTGCTCTGTGGCCATGATTTATCAGATTTATTCTTACTAGATTTATCCTTTTGGAAAACTAGAGTTCAATTCATTTCTAACTATTCACGATACTTTTTAGGTACTATTGTTGTGTTCAATTATTTGTTTCTGTATTTTGTGCATGTCATTGATCAAAATTCAATTCTTGATGACAATTTACGAACATCATTTGTAAAGGTAACTGGTCGCATGAAGGATAAAGAATATCAAAATGTAATAATATGTTTCTTAATATGTTTCTTAATATAAGAACAGAATTATCACTAAAACATAAGTTTAAAAATCAATAAAGAAATAGTTCAAAGAAGTATAGCATATTATTGAACCTTTATCAGCTAAATACCTAATTTCTCTTTGTAGTATCACTTAGAATTAACTAATTTTAAGATTCATTCATTTTAAGATTCATTCATTTTAGCTTTTGAGTTGAATTCAAACTATGATATTTACATCGCAATAAGATATTTGGAAAATCAATTCTCACGCCACAAAGCTTTTACTTTTGCTAAAAACACAAAACCTATCAGATATACTAGTTGAACTAGGAGTCCCAATTCAATTGACCATTCTTTTGGTGTCGCTAATCCCATAATATTTTGGATTATTAGAGATGCATGAGTAGTTGGAACGAAATAGGAAGCATATTGCAACTCAAGAGGTAATATATTTATACTGTAAAATACCGGTGGCAGAATTACAAGGATCACATTCACAAATGATATTATTTGTGAGACATTGCGCAGGTGTAACATATGAGAAGACAGAAAAAATCCCATAGATGACATCGAACCCCACACAAGTAAGGCAGTAACCAATAAGACGGGAATGTAAATTAAAGATGATAGAAACAAAGTAGCAAGTGAGATCAATACTAATAGAGCAGGCAGTCCAAATAATATTTGTGAAATTGCCAATCCGACCATGTAAGTAATAGGCGATACAGGAGACGCTACAAAGACATCTTGAATCTTATATTCATTTTTATAAAAAGAGATATCTTGACCTAGTGACAATCCATATCCAACTAATGCCATTACCAAACTCCCTGTAATAGATAGTGGCAAATATTTTCCCTCACTGACAATAAATAAAATAAATAACAGTGAGAAAGGACTTATTGCAGAAAAAATCAAAGATAAAGGATTTCTTCTTAACCATAGAATACCTGTCAAATAAGCAATGAGAAAAGTTTGCGTTAATGCCGTCCTACTTTTACCAATAAACATTCTTTGATGAGAATGAAAATTCAGATAAATTTATTCATTTATGTATCTCATACCATAATCATTAATAGTACTATCTCAGTAGAGCCGGGCAAATCGTTGAATATCTGAGACCAGACCATCTCTTTTCATCCTCTATAAGGTTTGGAGTGACAAAAAAGGCAGAATGATAAAGGCAATTACGATGTAAGCAAAACTAGCAGATTAGTGTATAGACAATGAGTCTTAGTTACTACTATTTCTCTAGTATTGAATTATGTAGAGATTAACTGGAGTAACGATATTAGATTATCTTTCATGGTAATTAAATGACCAAATAAAGGTGCATTGTGGTTTAAGCCCACATGAGCGAAAGATGAGTTTTGTATGTATGCACCCTTTCCTTGTATTCCCATACCCAACATCAGATAAAAAGTTTAAAAAACAAATGGCAACAGGAGTGAATAACCAATGCCCTCTAGTGAGTCTGATGAATAGTTGTATAATAAATATCAATAAAGATCAATTTAGTCGTAGTTAGCTGACTGGTCAAAAACTATTTTTTTCTGTAGATCTAAATGCCAATAAGATGGCCTATATTTCAATTGCTTGTTTCTCTAAAAAAATAGTCCGTTTTAAAATAAGGTCTTACATTCCCACAATTTGGACATTTTTCCAGCTGTTCGGTGAAATTTGTTGCTTCAAAAGATAGCTTATCTTGTTGATAACTTGCAGGAATCATTTTTCCGCAATCCTTACATTTTATCATCAGCATAAGAAAGTATAGTCGTTACTAATTTAAGAAGTCTATGTTAAATTGACTTGTAGAATTATGAATTGTGATTTTAACATTATCGGTTTACAAATCAAGATTAAACACTACGTTGTAAAAAGAAGCATGTGTTCAGAATTCAATACGAATAAGTCATTGCTTTTTTGTGCTCGCTATACCTTCTAGAAAATTCTTTATCTATCTCTTCACTTTTAATTTCTTCACCCCTACGCCCTGGCGTCCTCATAGCTTGGTGATTAACCATCTTTCTTTCTTCCTCCAATTCGTTATATCCCAGATAGGTATCGTAGATTCTTTGTTTCATGCTCCTCAGGTAATTGTTGTATCTTTCTCTAAAGTCATCTTCCACATCAGAATAAATTTTAACAGCCAATCCTGTTTCCGTCCACAGTTATATCTGTATCTCACACTTATAAGAATGCATTGTTAGACAAAAACATAGTCTTGTAATTGAATGACCTATTATGACTATAACTGCAATGTCTGTAACTTATCTTGTGGAATTCTGAATAACGACTGTTGGGAGCTTGGTGTTTGATCTTGATGGATAAAGCAATTACTTTATCCAACTGACTAATTGAATATTATCGTATTGGACTAAAGCCTGAAAAAATAACACTAATGATGATAGTTGACACGCTGGGATGACTATATTGATAATCACTATATATTAGATGATATAATGAAATTCTTCAAATGGAAAAATTATGTCAAACATGTAACAAGAACGAAATAGAAGTATATCAACTGGACTTTGAAGGATGCTATGACTGTTGGATGAATCAAACGAGTCCTAAGATTTCTCACTGATCTTACCTTTCGAACTAAAACTAACTTTAGTATCAAATCTTATATTAATATGAAGTAAAGCTCTCTATAATAGAAACTAGGATTTCTAAATCCTTTATCGTGTCTAAACCCTATTTCTTTATTCATCCATTCTTATTTAGTTTGCGCGAACTCGATTAATTACCACTTGACACCGGGGTTATTCCACCGGTGAGAAGAGGTTCATTCGGCGATTTTATGTATATATAATCAGTTTTTTCTTGATATGCCAAATCTTTCATAGTTATAACTCGAAAATTATTATCGTGTAGGTATTTCATTTCCTCTTCAAAAAGCTTTATGTGTGTATTGTAATCGTTAGCTTCATTATCGTCTGCTCTGTGGTATATGATAATGGGGATTGCTCTTATTGTCCCATCTAAATTATATTCACTTTGAGTGTTCACAACTTGAATGAATCTATTCAACAATTGATCGTCGCTATATGAATTTACTAATCTTGACAGGTCGTGACTCCATCCTCTAATTGAATATCTATTGGCAAAAGTAAGATCATCTTTTTTAGTATAAGTTCTACAGTCCTTTTGATTTGATTGATCCTGCCAGCCATCACAATGCAGATAGGTAATCGGACTGCCAGCAGTCCTGGCCAACTCGTAGTATTTTGATACAATTTTAATTATTTTTTTATCATTTGAGCCCTCGTTAAAAGGGTAGGCAAAACTTGTGACATCAATCCCATGGTCTTCAAGGCATTTCTTAGATTGGCCTATCTCAAATTTAACATCTTTCTTTGATAGATTACTTAGATTAAAGTGATTCATACTGTGTGCACCAATATCATGTCCCTCTTCATACAATTGCATCACTTGCTTCCAATCCATATAACCAGCTTTATTTTGGATATAGTTGCATACAATATAGAAAGTAGCCTTGAATCCATATTTGTCAAGAATTGGTTTTGCCTGGGTAAACTGTGTTTTGCGACCATCATCAAAATTTAAAATTACTACTTTATCATGTGATATATTTTTAGAGACCGATTGTGCATGTAATTCGTGACCAATGTCAAATTGTTGAATCCCAAGAAATAACAGAAAGCCAAATAAAATTGACAAGACACACACGTTTAATCGAATAAATTTGACTTTCTGATTGTTTCTCAAGAATCAGACATTCAAAAACCTAAATGGATAATATATAGATATGTTTGATTGCCTGTTCACTACGTGATTATGATTTCAGTCTCTTTTAAAGTAATGATTCAGAAGTTTAAGGATTTATAGTTATGTTGTACAACTAACAGTATTAGAGCTTGACGGTTCCAGAAGATAAAGCTGAAGTAAGGTTAGCATCCAAAGTATCAAAAAGAAATAAATTGATAATAATCATTATCGGTATAGACGCAATAGTTGTTGTTTCTATGGTTTTCAGGTTTGCCATAAATGGCGGTTTTGATGAAACTGATACACGCCTTGTTGAACACTGTTATTCGGTAAATTCAAAATGGATATGTCTGACGCCTCAAGGCTATTTATATTGAAGCAAAGATGGATGTGTTTGTAATATTACAGTCTTACACATTTGCATGAAATTGCTCAAAACTATGTGAGTATATTTCAATCGTATTTCCAAACGGATCTGCGCAAAAAACCAGCTTTTGGTGTTTTTCTGGATTTAGTTCCCAAATCTTACTAAGTTGTCTGCCGCCAGTTTCAGAGACTTTCTTTACGAAGTCCTCTATGTTTGGTTCTGTGATAGATATATGAATTACTCCACCTCTCCAATATTCAATTTGTTTATTTTCTATTACTTGTTTGGGTTCAATAAACTGGAATATCTCAAAACCTATATTATTGCTCGAAGACAGCCATACAATTCGTAATTTCTTAAATTCCGATCCAAAAATATCCTGAAGCGCGTTACCTACTTGCAAATCATCTGCACTGAGTTCAGTCGGACCTCTTAATATTGTAAAACCCAACACTTCTTGATACCATTTTAAGGCTTCGTCTAGATTTGGAACGCTAATTGCAATATGATTAAGTGCCTGAGGATACTGAGTAACAGGCATACGATAAAGCTTTGGTCCTGAGACGTAAATTTATTTCGTTAGACCAAACTAATATTAGCTCTAATCAGATATTAATATGAAGTAAAGCTCCCTATAATAGAAACTAGAAATTCTAAATCCTTTATCGTGTTTAATCGCTATTTCTTTATTTATTTATTTTCCATGATTTAACATCTCGATTAAATTTAGTTATAGTATTTTATTTTGTATTTTATTCAAATGAACCCTGGATCTTGATTTTAATTAATTGGAGATTCATTTTTGAGGTTAATCATGTCGTATTATGAAATCATTATAATTTCCCGTATATTGTCCATAATCCATTTTCACATCGTCAACCCTCGCATTCTCTGGACCTACCTTACTCCACTCAACAACTAGGTTAACATCTTCTTCTTTTCCTTCAATAAAAGATTCCACGTTCCCATCAGGTAAATTTCTTACCCACCCAACAACATGATTTTTCTTTGCAACTTCTTGCATATTAAACCTAAAATAAACTCCCTGAACTTTTCCCCTAACCAATAATCTAACAGAGGTTTTGCCTTCATCATTTGGATTTGAAATATTAGAACGTCTGAAATTCACAGTATTTTTCTGTAATGTGCTATTTATTATATATTCAGTTAAGCGATCTGTCAATAAGTTGCCTATGCTTGATTAAAATGGACAATAAGTTATTGCCATAAATCATCCAAACCTTATATATTCATCCGATATGCATAATTCCATTATAAAATGAGGACTAAATTTGGCTTTACCCAAGGATTAAATATTGCCAGACTGGGTCTGGATGAAATACAAATAATGACAGCTTGTCAAATTGCTGATAGAATTGATTTTGATTCAATCTGGTCAATGGATCATTCAAACGTACCACAATGGAAAAATGCAGTTGTTAATGACGCGTGGTTGTTACTCGCAGCGATTGGTGCGGTTACTAGAAATGTTGAGTTGGGCACTTGTGTGACTGATGCCATAAGAAGACATCCTTCAACTATTGCGCTGTCATCAATTACCTTGGATAGATTAACTAATGGTAGAGCAATATTAGGAATCGGTGCAGGAGAAGCGCAAAATGTAGTGGATTTTGGAATCGAATTTAAAAAGCCAGTAACTAAATTTAGGGAGCAATTGG
>JAATVM010000055.1 GCA_014523495.1 Nitrososphaerales archaeon TH1920 | reverse complement strand
CAAATTGAGTTTGCATGTATATTGTAATCCATTTACGGTATAAATACATGTATTTACATGCGGGCCCGGAGGGATTTGAACCCTCGACCTGACGCTTAGGGGGCGTCCGCGCTATCCATTCTTCGCCCACTTCATTATTGGAAGTGATCTGCGCTACGAGCCCTTGAATTTTGGATATTAATGTTAATTTAAATATTCATTTTGTAATGGGATGTTCATACTCTAACTTATCTCTTTGAAATGTTTTAAAACTGAAAATTTCTCCTTCTAATTCAAATAAAACGTATACAGCATCTTTTTGTAAATAGTTTTGAATCCCAATCTCTTGTAAAATTCTTCATATCTTTCTTTAGTTAATGTCTGCAGAATAATTGAATCGTAGCCACTGTTACTTGTTATTTTCTGGGCATTACTTATCAATTCTCTTGCTACACCTTTTTTTCTAAACTGATAGGTAGTTCCCAAACAGTACAAACCTATTCTTTCATTTTTTTCAAATAGTAAGCAGCATCCCGCAGGATATCTTATTTCATCTTTACAATAATACGCAATCAATAATGAGAGTTTCTTGTAGTGTTGAGAAATAATAGTTGTTACTTCATTTTTAATCTCTAGTGAATCAAAAGATCTACAATAAACATCAATCCAATCGTTCAGCCGTACTTTGTCAACAACTTTAATTTCAACATGTCTACTACCGTTGAGAACATATTTGTTAACATCTAGACTCATAATTTTCATAGTTCCAAATTTTGGTATATTCAATTTGGTAACAGGCTTTTCATTGTTGCAAATTAGATGTATATAGTAAGTTTTAAGATCATAAGAATAATTACTCTTAATGAAATTTAAAGTATCACTAATATTATTACAGTCAGCCTTTACATTTAACCTATTAAAAAAATAATCATCTCCCAGATTAGGGTTTGAAAATAATTCAACACAATTTATTTTTCTATGAGTTCTGCTCCACAGGGAACAAAATGATGACTCATTATCATCTATATCTTCAATACCTAAGTCCAAAAATTTCCATCATCTTTTTTGCATCATTTATTTTATCCGGATGTTTAACAGTATCCAAGAACAATTTTAGTGCTTTGGGCGTATGCAGATCATCTTCAATATAATTTTTGAACTTTTTTATTGTATCTGAATCTTTTGCATAATGACCATTGTCATAAGCATGATCATGTTTTTCATTTTCATAATTATCAGCTGAAGTAAAAACTAAATTTTTAATCATATCATTTATTCTTTCAAATTTCTTTAACTCTGAGAATTTAAAATTTATTGATTCCTTATAGTGATGTGAGTAAAAATAAAGTCTCAGAGTATTTGCATCATATTTTTTTAGTAATTCTCTAATATAAATTGCGTTACCAGAAGACTTTGACATTTTCGCAATACCAATATCTAGGATACCGACATGTAACCAGCAACTAACAGGTTTTTCTTTTTTTGAAAGTGCCATTAAATTTGATAATATTACTTCATGATGTGGATAACATAAATCGATACCTCCTACATGTATATCATAATTACCATTAAAATGAAACATTGCAACAGCAATATCCTGGATGTGCCACCATGGCGTACCATTTCCTAGTAACTTATCATCAAACTCGGTTCCATAATAATCGCTAGTGTTCCATAAAAAAATATCTGTGTTGTTTCGTTTATTAATATCAATATCATATCTCTGATCCTCCAAATCTTTTTTGGACAAATGAGAAAGATGACCATATGTTTTGAATTTGGATGTATCGAGGTATACATTTCCATTTACAGAATATGCTAAATCCCTGTTGATTAGTACTTCTATCAGATCCCTTGCCTGTTTTACATAATCAGTAGTTTTGGCAAAAAGCAAATCACTGATTCCAAGTCTATTTAGATCATCAAGAAACTCTTTGAATAAAAAATCAGAATTGATATTATTTTCGTTTATCTTTGGATCAATATCAGTAACATTTACTATTACATGAGGGATATAATTTCTTGATTCAACGAATCTAATTATGAGGTCTATCAGGATGAATACTCTTGCATGTCCTATGTGACACTTATCATAAAGAGTAGGACCGCAAACAAAAATTTTAATTTTCTTGTTTAATGGCCTTATTGAAACTTTAGTTTTTGTAAAGGTATCAAATATTTCCAATCAACTAATGGTTTATGCAACAAAATATTAATTATTATGTAAAATAGTGATATAAACTGACTTTATTTAGTTTAATGAATGCCATTATTACCAGATTTGGAATACAATACTTGTTCCGACTAATACTGAAATTAATAAAAAAGGTAGGTAAATGCCCTTCGTATTACATCGTATATTGATAAAATAAAAAAAGTTTTGTCACTCTTACTATCCAAATTTGAAAATGCAATTTAGTGTAGGTCAACATGAATGCTCACAAAATTCGTTTATGAAACTCTGGTTATTTTAATTTTCTTCTTGCTTCTTGGTCTTTCTTTTTTTCTATCAATTTCCATTTCCTTAAGATTTCATCCCAATTACTTACTTCTCCTTGTGATTGCTTTAATGCTTCTAGGATATAATTTGCAAATTCTTCAAGGTCTTCGTCTATATCCTTCAATTTTCTTATTTAGGCACCACTCTAGTTTAATTCTACCTTTTTAAAACGAAAGATTTTTTACCAGTAGGTCAAAATTTGATGGTTATTAAAAAGATACCTCGCAAGGAACTAATCTGATTTTTGAAAGTTGTAGTTAGAATTTCTAAATTTAGTATACCGGAAAATATGATAAACTTATTGTGTCTTTAAGAATTGCGCAAGTGAATATTCATTGCCGATGATTACATTGATTTAAAGTAAAGACAATCACATGCCCTACAAGGATGTTTGTTGTCTATTTGACCAACATAATATACGTGCTGGTTTTTAGGATGTAAACAATACATGCAAACGTTATATTGACTCATAGGAGCAATAGTAGAGTTATGAGGACATAAATGTTTGGAATTCTTAACTAAAAGTTGGTATCATTTACAAATTTCTCCAGACTCTGAACATACGCTGCTAGCAAATTCGTTCCATTCACCACATTTTTTACAGTGACTTTGACCCTGTTCCTTCTTTTTCTGTCTCTTTTAAGGATTCAATTATCTTTGCATTAACGTCATCAATATTCAAATTTTCTTTAAGATAACCAGCAAAATCACTAGGTGTAATTATACCCAACGGTTTGCTTATATCATCCCCTTCTACAACAAGCAAATGTCTGACTTGATTTTGTATCATTATATCTGCAGCAACTTCGACTTCCGAGATTGCATCAGTGGTGACTAAGGCATCAGACATTATATCTTGAACTAAAGTATTTTTACTGCTTGCGTCATTAACACATACCTTTCTTGCTAAATCTCGTTCTGTTATTATGCCCACAGGTTTGCTATTGCCATCAACAACT
>JAATVM010000054.1 GCA_014523495.1 Nitrososphaerales archaeon TH1920 | reverse complement strand
GTCCGCATCTCTCAGGTCCGCATCTCTCAGGTCCGCATCTCTCAGGTCCGCATCTCTCAGGTCCGCATCTCTCAGGTCCGCATCTCTCAGGTCCGCATCTCTCAGGTCCGCATCTCTCATAGTTAAAATCTTAAATTCTATTGCTCTCTTATCGTTGAATTCATTAATCTTTCCACTTTGTAGTAACTTTACTGCTTCATAGTTTATGCTTTTTCTGTGCATAGTACTTGGTTCAATAACCACCTCTATTGCACGTCTATATACACTCCAATCCTGTATGTTCCTCAAAGTACCTGAATTTTGTACCAAAAAATTCCATAAATCTGAATCTGTCTTAAAATCACGCAATACTTTCCATACTTTCATATCACCTTCATCTTTTTTTCCTTCATACAAATCCAAACTCTTAAAACGTGTTTCGTCATCCATCTTGAGATATTTATCTAATCCTTTAAAGAAACTTTGATCTGATTTTACTAATATATTATAAAACTTATTCCATCGTAAATGAATTGCTTGTATTACTAACAATTCTTTTGCTTCAAAATTTTTCTTACTGGAAAAAATTAATTCTTTTGCTTCAAAATTTTTCTTACTGGAAAAAATTTCATATGCAACAATAAAGTTGTTCAGGAATCTCTTAATTTCTCTTGGGTTGTTATCTACTGCCACAGAAATTAGCTCTATATTTTTATCTATAACTTCTTTGAATTTCTCATGAATCATACCTTTTTTTATAAAGTCTCTGACTAATTTTACAATATCCTGATTACTCCATTTCGGTAAAGTTATAGGGACTTGAATTAGGTTTTTAATATAATGTTCTCCTTCGTTACTAGTTTCATTATTTTCTATATCACTTAATTTAACCATCATGTCTTGACTTATTCCAATAATGCAAATAAAGCCGTCAATGTCATGAAACACTCTTATGAATTCTAATATTTCAAGAGCCTTCTTTGGAGAACATTTATCCAAATCATCAACAAATACAATGATCCTGAAGGCAGGATTATCTAGGCGCAAATTCTTTATTTCTTTCCTGATCTCCTCAAAACCAATAAAATAGACAGTATCCCTATCTAATTCTGCTATTAGTTGAATCTTTGAATTAAATTCTTTCTTAAAAGAATCAAACATTTCTTGTGAAATTTCATCCTCTTCTGATACATATTTTGTTATAATAGACGTTAGAATGTCTGAAGTCTTCTTAAGAAAACTTATTGCACTTGTTTCTAATTTCTGTTTTAGATCTTCGAATCGTTTCTCAGCCGGTAACGCATACGCTATAGTTTTCAACATTGAAACTAATGCAAATTGTTCCTGTTTATATCGCCATGCTTCGAGTCTTACTATGATTAAATCCTTCTCAGTTTGAAGGGCTTTATCAATAGAATTTATTAAAGTTGTCTTTCCAGTCCCCCAATCCCCAAAAATTCCCATGGTAAATTTTGGATAAGAGTTTTTTACTATGCTGACTATGGCATCACGATATAAATTGAAATCAAGAATCGGGTCAATCGCTATATCGTCCGTTAAGATTAATCCCCTTTGAAATAGTTCATCCTCTCTAGACAAAATCACATCTTACTTTAAACTTATTTCATTTTTAAGTATTTGTTGTTGATGTAAAGGTAAATAGTATATTTTGAAATTTCATTCCTATAATAATTTAGATTATGTATCAGCTAACAGTATTTAATAACTAAAATAATAACAATCTAACGAAATCCGAAGGCAATTCAGAAATTATTGGATTTGGATCGTGAAGTTGAGATCTCGATTTGAATAGTTTTGGCGATTGATTCATCAACATATTGATCAATTTTTGGATTATATTTATACATATACATATGATTCCAGATGATTACTAAGTTAAAGACTTGTGGCTTGTTTCAAAACTTTTTAGATAAGTTGTTAAATAATGATATCCAATTATGGTAAATATTATAAAATAGTAACACTCCATTAGGAAATTATTTCCTATCTTAATTCAGCAGATTCCTAACTAATATTTTCTACTACTGAAGAGGATTAATAGAATGTCCTATTATGCTATCACCTTTTAACATAATACAACAAGGACACTTTTTATCTATACACACTGCTGCTTGTTCATGTTTACAAACAGAGCAGATACAACGTTGCTCTTGTATCTTGCTTAACTCTTCAATTTCTTTCTTTTGTTTCCGGTCTCTTTCATCAGCATATAGCCATAAAAAAACCACGGGTATCCCAATTGCAAAGAAAATGATCATAGTCCGTACAGGAACTTTTAAAACAACCAATGCTAATCCAAAAATCAAAGCCCCTATACCAAGGGTTGCAAGCCAGCGATTCGTAAGGTTATCCATATCCATATTCAAATCATTTCCTATCTAACATATGCTGCTTCCTCATCATATTGTTCACGTTGATTATCTCTAAATTCTTCATTCGAACTACCATCGTCTGATACCACGTTTTTCTTTTTCCTTTTCCTTCGTAGCATTCTCACTTCTTCTAGTATTTCTCTCAATTGACCTTCGGAGATCTTTGCTATTCTAGCATCGCACTCTATGCCTCTTGAGTCAAGAACCTGTTCTGTTAGACTAATAATCTCGTCTTTATTCCGTTCTTCATCTTGTGTTAACATATTAGCACTCTTAAAGCGAAAGAAGGCAAATTCGCTCATCTCAATTATAATTACGGCGTACTTGTTATTATTGGTTGAGCTAGTTTACTTCAGGATTGACTCAAACTAAAGACAATAGATTGTGTATACTCCATTTTGATAATTTACATGATTAGATTATAATTATTTGTAGATGACTATTTTTGCTGCTTATCAGCCTCAAAAGTCCAATTCCTTTTATATGATTCATCTTGCAGATTGAATCCCTTAAAGAGTTGAAAGTAAACTTCTTTGATTATCTTCTGATTATCAATATCCGATTGAATCCATAAGAATTCAAAGATGGAAATCAGGGAGCTGATCTTTATTTCATTATTGGAATAAACACTTGGTCCAATTATACGTTCAAAATTTTGATTAGATTTAACTACTGTAGAAATGTCAAGAAATGTCCTTCTGTCAAAGATCATTGTTGTCATTTTTGTTTGTAATGCTTTTTGTAAATATTGAACAGAAACATTAGGAAATTTCTTATTAAATATAACTTTTAATTTGTCTTTAATTCTATTATTTTCACTATATACTATTACCCTGACTTTTATACCTCTGCTTGTGGCATCCTGTAATAAATTCAATATTCCTGCTTCCTCCGAATAGGTCAATACTTCGTATTCTGAGAATAGGACTAGTATCTCTTCTATTGATGATGTGATTGATCTTCTGATAAGACCAAGTATCTCTAATGGTTTTGTAATATTATTTGTAAATGATTTTTCATGACCATACTCTATTTCTTTAATTTTCTCTTTGAAAGGTAATGCAATTCTCCAAATGGAATCAAAAAGAAATCTCTGGGCAGATACGAACGACTGATCAGATACATGTAACAACCTTGTTTTATTTTGCGCAGTGGAAAGATAAGCTAAAAATTCAGTTCCGTCGACCAGTATAATATTACATGCAACCAGATCTAAATGTCTAACATCAAAATATTTTACAATTTCTCTATAGAATGAAATATCTTTCATACTTATGTCTGTAATCAATCTTAATTTCAATCCTGATTGTCTGAGATGAATTAACTCCAACAATAGTCTTTCAGGATCAATAACTGCAGAAAAATCGCTGTTAAAGAAACAGTCTATACCTATTGTGGTTTTGGATATTATCTTTAATATCTTTTCCATTACCTCAGAGTCTAATTCATTTATTTCAACATCAGCAGGGCAATTATTTGGCAATAAAGTAACATGTATTAAAATTAATTATCATATAAAACATATGTAGCCTTACAATCTATTATTATAATCCACATTTATGCATCTAGCAACATAAATTTAATTTATTTTCTATAAACGACATTCAATTATAGTAGATGACTCTATCTTGACACTATCTCGCCCTATGCCAATATTTTTAGATGTGCACAAGGTTCCTTTTGGAGAGGAGCATTTGAAAGAATTATGTGCCTCCCCTAGGGATGAATTTGGTGTAAGTCACGTCAATCTACTCTACAACAAGGATGCAGATGTTTGTTTTTGTTTGCTTGATGCACCAGACAAAGAGGCTGTTGAAAAACATCATGCAAAAGCTAATGTGAAATGCGAGTGGATAACTGAAGTTACACTTGCCAAAAAAGACTTTGATTCAGACAAGTGAATATTTTTCAAACTATAATTGAATGTTCATAAATTAATCAAAATTAGAGATTGATAAAACTTACAACATTACATTAAACCTTCAACAGGAGCAAAGCCATGATAATATGGAATTTGTCCCAATTCATCCTTAGGTGGAATCTCTACAATAGAAATAAGATGGCCCTCAGGATCCTCAATAATTGCATGTTTTCCGAAAGATTCTTGGGTAATCTTTTTATAAAATTTGACTTGCTTATCTTCCAGCTTTTTACACACAGATTCCAAGTTACTGACATTGAATCCCACTAACATATTCGACAATCCCTTCTGTTTGATTCGTGTAGGATGCAAGGCTAGTACTGCACTTTGTCCCTCATTTTGGAATTCAACCCAATCCGGTGATTGGTTCTTTATTTTTAATTCAAGCGTATCTCGATAGAAAGCTATACATCTTTCTAGATCCTCAACCAAAAGAATTGCGGCGCCTAGTCGTTTGAACATTTAATTCTATGTTGTTTTCTAAGGACTTAAATTTGATTCGGTTCACCCATTTTTTAGAATAAATTTCATATTGATCCTTATCATTAAAAAATAAGTATATTGAAGAGAATGAGCGATGAAGAAATTAGGAAATTCCTTATGTTTGGTACTAGGACTGCCAAGTTATCAACCATTCGTAAGGATGGAAGTCCTCATGTAGTTCCAATCTGGTTTGTTCTTGATAACAATGACGATAATGATGCTCATATTGTTTTTACCACCGGACATGATTCATTGAAAGCCAACAATATGATACGTGAACCACGAGTATGCATTTGTGTGGATGATCAAATTCCACCTTTTTCTTTTGTGAAAATCGATGGAGTAGCTGAAATAAATCAAAAACCACCTAGAAATGAAATACTAAAATGGGCAACTAGAATTGCAGAAAGATATATGGGAAAAAATAATGCAGATTCTTATGGTAAAAGAAATAGTGAAGAGGGCGAATTGTTAGTCAGGATAAAACCAACAAGAATAGTAGCAGAAAAGAATATCTCAGAATGGTAATTGATTCACTCAAATGAATAAATGATAATATCCCGAAATAGTATTATGTCTTGTTGTTTAACTTATAGTATGCTTAGCTATCAGCAGCACATTGTAAATGTAGTGGGTGAAGCTGAGGAAGCTATATGTGATTATCGTACTTGCCGCCACAAGCTTTCAGAACATGGCTCATCAAGTCGTATTTGCAGATGCTGTCATCCAAGTAATAAGGCAATTGGAATAAACTTTCCATAAACTACGGTAATTTTACAATACTTTTTATTGTGAAATTTTAATAGTAAATTCCAATCCAAAAATATACGCACCAAGCTTACATATGCTACCCATAAGCAGAAACGTTCTCTAATAAGAATATATTATAATACCAGCGACCAACCTATACAGATGTAATTAGTGTTACTGGATTCAATGATATACCATGGTATTCGGTTAAACATGTTATCCAGTCAAGTAATTTGATTTTTATGAGATCCAAATCTATTCACTTCAATTTATTCATCACGGAATCAACCTTCTCATCCAGATTCTGTTCCCTATCTAATCTTTCATCAATATGCACAATAGAGATGATCCTTTGGATTCCGGAGGACTTGACAGCTTCATGAGCAATATTTATTGCATTCAAAATGTCTACCATATTATTTGATTGAATTTGAGTTCCAAGAGGAGTAAGAGTTGCTTTGAGATCTTTGATTCCACTAATTGCATCAAAGGCTAATGCTATTTCCTTACTCATACTTGTTCCAGAACCAGTACCAACCGGAACTATACTTATCTCTGCAGTAATCATCTACAACTTTATTCTCAGAAAGAAATTATTTAAGTCCTACTAATTTTTTAGCATCCCATTCAATTAGATAAAAACCTAACTCTAATTTGAATGTGATTTTGAGGTCAGCATTAATTTACTATAAGATTTCATCTGCCCTTTACTAACAGATTGAATGATAGAATAAAATCAAATCTATTATTGTGTTTTATTTAGAATCAAATCGGTATTTATTGAATTTGATAATGGAGCAGTCTTGTTTAAGTCTGTAAATGACACTACCGTAGTAATATTTTTAATTGTACTATTCGGAAGACTGGTAACAAATTGCTGAAAACCAGTTTTATCCACTTTAAATCCATTTGGGATTGATGTTGTTTTAATTAAAGTCCCATTCGACGAAAATATTTTCATCGTTCCACTGATTTCTTTACCGATTGTAGCTGAATCAGAAACTGAATACGTAGTGGTCAATTTAACTTGTTGGATATTTTTACCACTAGGTAAAAAAAACTGTGCATCGTTTAGCTTAAGAATAATCTCCTTACCATGATTTGCAAATACTAATTGCTGTAAAGTTGAAAAAATAAAAATACTAATTACGATAAATAAAACAATATTTCTATAGTTTTTTGTTTTCTTGTTCCAACTCATTACATATTCACCATATTAATCATAGAATATGATCGAACTATTTATTCAAAGCCCACATATATTAACGATAAAACGTAAAGAAGAGATTTTAATTAGTTATTAGTTTATAATTCTTGATTTTGAGACCAGAATAAATTGTTCATTTTAATTTGAGTACTGGAAGCACCAGTAAAAGCACAACTAGACCTCCTAACAACCACGCTATCTCATATCCCAATCCATTGACGATAAATGAAAATAATACTGGGATCCAGAAAACACCGAATAATGAGATACCGTTAACAAAACTCACTGCAAGAGTCTGATAATGAGGCTGAAATTTGTTGACTTCCTTTGCTTTCGCATAGACTATTACAAAACCTGCTGATAAAAAAAATCCAGTTATAATAACTGAAATTATGATAATATATAACGAATCGGTGGCGACGCCAGCTATACTAACTGCACTTAGAATACCTGATATGAACAACAACTTCTTTGCATTTCCAATTTTATCGTAGATTCTACCGAACAGTGGAGATGAAATGAGAGCAACTATTAAGCTCAAACTTCCTATAAGTCCCGCAGTTACTGGATTGATCTTCAAATGATCCACAAAGTAGAATACACTAAAGGCCAAAATCATGCTGGATCCTGCTTGAAATCCAAGTAATGTCAGTCCAAGGACTATTAGTGACTTGTTAAATAAAGTCTCAACTACCTCAGATATTTTGATCCTAAATTCTTTTTGTATCCCGTCTTCATCCTTTAATAATGCGATACTTAACATTAAGGCAGTGATCAGGCCCAAACCACCACTCAAAACTAGCGTGATTCTCCAGCCCATGACTTCGGCTAACACTACCCAACCAAACAGTCCCAGAATACCACCCAAGGCATGTGCCGAATTTAGCAGTCCTATTCCTAGTCCTTCAGATTCTTTTCCTAAATATTTTGAAACTAATATGACACTGGGTCCAAAGAAACATGCCATTCCGATACCGATGAGAAATCTCAGTATAGTGATTTGTGTTATATCACTGGCCAATCCAGTGATTAATGCCGCAGATGAGGCAATTACAATTCCATAAATGGCGATCTTTCTTGGACCATGTTTTGCAGCAATAATTCCTGCAGGTACTTGAAACAGACCAACACCGATGAGAAAACTAGCGGTAATTATTCCTAACATAGCTATGTCTTCTCTGAAGTCCAAAGCTATAAGGTAAAAGATAGAAGCAATGTTAAACCAATTAATTGTATATATTATTCTGGCAAGCATTAAGGTAAGAGTAGCGACTTTATATTGTTCCAATTTATGCTCTCAATTATCTACAATATCGTTTCTATCGTAAAAAAGAAAACATCCGTCCAACAATTAAGAAATTCTAGTTCTTATTACTTAGAACTATGTAATACTCCAAAATATCTTCAAAAGCCTTTATTTTATCTTCTTTTACTTGAATAGTTTCTAGATTGAATTTTTCTACCACCTTTTCTTTCGTATATTGTGATATAACGATTTGATCAGCTTCAGCTATACCTTCTAATCTACTTGCCAAATTCACATGAGTTCCTATCACAGTGAACTGATCCCTTTCTTCGCTTCCCATAAGGCCTACCAATACAGAACCAGTATTAATACCACATTTTATGTCTATATTTGTATCAAATTTAGTAACTGTTTTCCATATATCCAACCAATTCTGCTTAAAACTTTGGAATGACTTTTTCAGTTTCAGAGCGGCAAGGATCGCGTTCAAAGCTCCTACTGAGCCATCATCATCCCGCTCTTTGAATCCAAAATATGCAAGAATACCATCTCCAATGAATTTATCAACAACTCCACCATTCTCATGTATAATCGGAACCGCGATTCCTAGATATTCATTAAGAAATACAGCAATCAGTTCTGGATGATCTTTGAACACTTCGGTTAACTTTGAAAAATTACTAATATCCCAGAATACAATAGTCATTACTCTGTTCTGAATTAGTGTTGCAGACGGGTCACTCAGGTATTCAATAATTGCCGGATCTAGTTGTCTCTGCAGCCGAGTTAGTATTTTCTGATTTGCGTTATCTGAGATGGAAAGATTGATATCATTCAAAAATTTGGATTTCTCCGTTTCAGTCATCTGATCTTTCTGTGTGGGAAATATTCCAATAACTCCTCTTTCAGAAGGATGCATAGAACAATAGTATGGTATACTTTGCTGATTACTATCAATCTTAACAGTAGTAGATTCTCCTGGCAACATACTGCCTGTCTGAAAGAAAGGACTTGGTAACGAAGAATTCGCATCTCCCGAAATCAAGTTGTGTGCTCTTGTATCTCGATTTATCCAAGTTATAGATTCACCCTTGATTATTCTAACAACCCTTGGTTCAAAGTACATTATTTCTGTAGAATTCTCTTCAAACCTAGGAATAACCACAAATTGTTTCAATCAATTCTAAATAATTGTAAGGGAATATAACTTTACGTACTTTTTATTTATTTGTTGTTTCAAATTTCATTTTGTTTTACAACCAAATTCGCAATTTAGTATATTAATACATCATAACAATCAAAAGATCGTTAGTCAAGAAAGACATTAATTATGGTCATCGGACTAAACAAGTTATGGAAGGCGTTCAAAAGATAAAATGTAGTTCCTGTGGGATTACATTCATGTCCGAAAATAATAACCTACTTTGTCCAACATGCTCTGAAAACTCAAATGTTCATCATCATGAATCCGGACATGGTTGTGGCTGTGGTGGTCACTAACTACTTTTTTTAACATACCTTATTTATTTAGTCCTTTTTTAAGGATCAATAATTTTGAGATCATTTATTTTTAGTCCATTCTTATACAATTAATTAAACAAATAGATTTGTACTCCCAATGATTAGAAATTAGTTAACATTTCATTTCAGTAAACTCAAACAAACTAAAATTATTTACATATTATTGAAAGTTGGTTTTATATTGGTCATAAAGTCTTTTTAGACTACTACGATTTCCAATTCATCAAAGGCATCTTTTACTGAAAGTTCAACTAACGTATCCTCATAGATTAATAACCAATCTCTTATACCAACAACAGGAAGCTTTCTCACAAATATTTTACCCGTCTGTATCAATTTTGCTGAAATATATGCATGTTGTAGAGGATCTTGTTTTTCGGGATTTTTAATTTTAAAAAGACTGTCTTGAAGTTCTATTCCAGGTTGCCCTCCTTGTATGTTAATTGTAACATTTTCGGCATATCGGTTTTGTACCTTGGCTGTAACATAACTCTGTCCAATTTCAAATTGCTCAATATATAGTAATACTTGAGATCTGATCATTGGCGACTTAGGTATCTCATAAAACAACGCCTCAGATATTCCATCAAAGAACAAATTCCAAATCAGTAGATAGATCTGCATATACATTCTATATACAATTTTCCATATTTCTTAAAAATGTCTAATTTTAAGAGATTCAGCCTTCTACTCCGAACGTGTCAGATTTTGGTATATGTCTTGTAAATATGAATCTCATTAGAACTAGCTTTTATAACCATAAAATACCATTTGATATCAGTCTACCTGTCTTGGTTAACCTTGATGAGCTGC
>JAATVM010000053.1 GCA_014523495.1 Nitrososphaerales archaeon TH1920 | reverse complement strand
GAATTTAGAATGGATATTTACAGTGAAAGTATTATTACTTTTCATAATCACCACATTCTCTATTACCGGAGTAGCGTTTGGATCAGAAACATCAGGAGATGCATCAGGCACAATTAGTTGTCCTGGTGGAGATTCGGAAAAAGCAGAACTTTCATTCACCGCATTTATGAAGGATTCTCCTGTTGGCGGAAGTTGGGAGGTAGTTCTTGATGACTCTTCTGGAGATAAGAGCAGCAGTAACGGTGGATATCTTGATTCTGGAAAAATAGATATCGCAAATTATGATTTGGAGGGTAAAGAGACAACTAGTAATATTTGTGGACTGGATAAAAAAGCAAATATTTCAATTAACGGAGAGTGTGGAAATAATGGAAAAATCCAAGTTCGAGCTGACACAGGATGGAACGGAACCTTTGAAGGAAATATTGACTGTGGATAAAATTGAACTCATTGATTGTTAGTTTATGAAAACGAACAAAAAGAAAAGCTCGACTTAGTTTTAAGGATAACCCAGGAAATAATTGATGTTAAATCAGTCCGGCTCCCAGGTCGGCAACTGAGGAGGGACTCTGTCAGTTTTTTTAATTTTAATATACTTTTTATTTATGACATATTTTTCAAACAGTGTATTTGCGTAAAGGTAAGATAATCGTTATAGAGGGAATTGATAAAGCAGGAAAAACGACACAAGCAAATCTACTATTAAAAAAATTAAAGGGCCATAAATGTGTCATATTCGATTTTCCTGACTATTCTACTCCTGTGGGAAAAGAAATTAAGCAATTCCTTGATGGACATAGGCGATATTCTGATGAAGTAAAAATGATGCTCCTTTCTGCAAATAGGTGGGAGAAAAAAGACGAAATAGAAAAAATAATTGGTGAGGGAACTACTATTATAATGAACAGATATTATCACTCTAATCTGGTGTATGGAATATCAAAAGGGCTAAAATTAAATTGGCTACTTGGATTGGATGAAGGCCTACCGAAGGCAGATCTTGTGATAGTAATAGACATCAATACTAATACTTTGGTTAAAAGATCTAAGAATGAAATCATCGATACCTTTGAAAAAGATCTACAACTAATTAGTAAGGTAAAAAGGAATTACAGAATTCTTGCAAACAAATTTAATTGGTCTATTATAGATGGAGAAAAACCAGTTAACGACGTTAATGATGAAGTATTAAAACATGTAAATAAGATCGTGAAAATTTAATTCTTTGTTATAATCAATTCTAACTGAGATATGAAATTTGTAGGGGAGATTACTGATCCTATTCACAAGTATATCAGGTTTACAGAGCTGGAAAAAAAGATCATTGATTCAAAAGTTTTTCAAAGATTAAGAAGAATAAAACAACTGGCTGGTGCACATTTAGTATACCCTGCAGCACAACATTCGAGGTTCGAACACTCGTTGGGAACTATGCATTTGGCGGGTCTGGCTGGAGAGCATCTATTTTCTATTGGTGTTTTGGACAAAGAATCAATTCAGGAATTACGTGTAGCTGCGCTATTACATGATATTGGTCATGGGCCTTTTTCGCATCTGTTTGAAGAAGCATTAAAAGCTACAAGTAACAAAAATCATGAAAGTATCGGAGCAGAAATAATTTGTAAAACTGAACTGAGTGATATTCTTTCAGGCTTCGGCTATTCTCCATCTGTAATAAGCGAGATTTCTTTTGGTAATTCTAAAGTTAAATTTAAAAATGAAATAATTTCTGGAAGTCTTTCCTCAGACCTAATGGATTACCTTCCACGAGATGGATTCTTTACAGGAGTAGAGTACGGAAAGGTAGATTATAACAGGATTATTAATTCATTCAGGGTGACTAACAATGGTAGTCTCGCCCTAGATATTTCATCTTTTTACTCTTTTGAATCAATGATCATCTCAAGATACGAGATGTTTAGAGCAGTCTATTTTCACAAGACAGTTCGATCTGCAGAGGTAATGCTTCTTCATTCCCTCCTGCTTTCAAGTGAGATTTTGAATTTGAGTAAAATATCCCTAACCGATTATCTAAAACTGACCGATGACAGTATATTGCTGAAGATCTCATCATCACCAAATAACGAAATGGCAAAGGAGATGGTTTCTAACTATCTGGATAGGAAATTATTAAAATGCGTTTATGAAAGATTTGTTCGAAAACGAGATAACTTTACAAAGTTAAATAGAGATAAAATTGAGGAATTGAGATTGAAAATTGCAAGACTATCAAATATTGATGAAAAAAAAATTTTTCTTGATACGTATGGTATTTCTCTAGTCCCCCTTGCCCCAAATAAGCAAGAAATGAAATCAATACTTCTTGTTAGCGAGGACGAATTCTTTAAACAACCAGTTTCTAATCTCCCTTTGGTAAATTCAATAACTGGATATCTTGACATGATAAGAGTATATACTAACCATAAGGATCGAAAAAAAATTGCAAATATATCAAAAAATGTATTAGATAAGGAGTTGCCCGAAAAATAATGAATATTTCAGACAAAGGTTCAAAACAAAAACAAATTGTAGTCATAAAGTTAAGTGGAAGCATTTTTAATATCGACACCGGGTCCAAGTCTCTAAAGGAATATGCAAAACTCTTACTAGAGATACAAACTAAAATTCAACCAGTAGTTGTGGCAGGGGGTGGAATGATTGCAAGGCATTACGTTAATTTGGCTAGATCTTTAGGTTCTGATGAAAGTAGTCTTGATGTAATGGGTATTGAAATATCAAGATTGAATGCAATGCTGCTTTCTGCAGCTCTTGGAGATTCTGTTTATCCAGTTATTCCTTCCAATCTTGAGGAAATGAGTGTTGCTTGCCAATCAGGCAAAATAATAGTCAGTGGTGGACTTCATCCAGGTCAGAGTACCAATGCCACAGCTGCACTTATTTGCGAAAAAATTAAAGCTCATAGGTTCATAAATGCAACAGATGTTAATGGCATTTACGATTCGGATCCAAAGAAAAATCCTAAAGCAAAATTATTTAAAGAAATTGCCATAAAAAAATGTTTAGATCTCTTGAATAACGGTAGCACTATGGCCGGTACTTATGACCTTATGGACATTGTTGCTCTGAAAGTTATAGAAAGATCGAAAATTCCTACATGGGTAATAAAATCAGATCCGAAAATCATTAAAAATCTCGTCATGAAAAGTAGTCAAACAGGTACAAAGATTATTGCCTAGAATAAGTCGATATATTATTTAGAAACTGTATCCTTATTTAGTAGCCATCTTGTTACATAATAAAAGGTATTAGAAAGAGTAATGCTCAAGTTATGTGCGTGGAATCTAGTGGTCTATTAAAAAACAATAAATTCATGAAACGGTTCTAATCTGTCCTTTATATTCTTGAAAACCATCATCTAGCATTTTTTTATACGCTTCAGCAGCTTTTTCTTTTGGTAACGGTTTTGATTGGGCTTTTGCATAACCGTCATAGTCACACAGAAATAACATCGCGTCTGATTCCTTTTCCATTTTGCCAATTAACATTTCTTCGCCAACTGGAGAAAATCCCTTACCATCTTGCTTTACAGTATATGTCAACATTGCAAATCCAGTATAATCAAATAGCTTCAACTGAGCTTTTTTAGATCTTTCATGACCAATAAAAGATGCCTTATGATACTGCATAAACTCTTATTGGTTTTACCTTCTAAAAGTATTTACTTTATACGAAAAAATTTTGATTTTCTAGTCAAGTTGACTCTCCGTTCACAATCCTTGAATTTTATTGAATAGCTGGTCTATATGAGATTTAAGGCACTTTTGCACCGATTTAGATATAATTCGATCACGCACCGAGTAACTGGCCTACCAATTCAATATAATTATTATATCGAGATTGCATATTTTCAAATATTGTAATGTCTTCGTCTGGAATGTCAATAGCTGAACATATTGATGAATTAAGAATAAGGACAATTCACATAGTAATTTGTATTGCAATAATAACCATTTTTTCGATGAGTTTTGGCATAAAAACAGTAGTATTACCCGTTATGATTCCATCCATAGAAAATGCAAGTCAACAAAATAATAATATTAATAATAATCTTACAAACATAACATTATACTATCCATTTCCAGCCCCATTTGATAATATAGCTCTCCAATTGACATCTTTTATGCAAGCTACATTACTTC
>JAATVM010000052.1 GCA_014523495.1 Nitrososphaerales archaeon TH1920 | reverse complement strand
TGAAAGTGTTACCTGTGCTGCATCTTCACCATCAGCCGAAACAGAGTCTACCGAGTCACAAGATAACACCACAGAATCTCAGTCTCAAGATGAATCAGACACAAATACGGGTAATGGTGGCAATGGTGGCAATGGTGGCAATGGTGGCAATGGTGGTAATGGTGACACTGAAGTAACCCAAAACGCTACAATGCTCAATACCAGCAGTAGTAACATGACCACTGGTAACGAAACAATGATGGGTGGAGATATGAGTGGCAATACCACTACCATGGGGGGAAATTCCACTATGGGGAACTAGTCAATTAATTCTCCTTTTTTCTCTTTTTTATAATTAAAACAAAAATCAAGGTTTTTTCTTAATTCAATTCCTGTAAATTCTGCAAAATGTTTTTGAATGTAATTATCGAACTATTCAAAATACAAATTAATCTAGCTGGGCCAAGTATTGAAATTGAATCATAGGTTGAATAGTACTTTCAGAAAACGAATATCAAAATGGGAGCTACATCATAACGAATACACCTTTTCGTTCAAATATATTATCAAAATCGATAAGAAATTGAAAGGAATATAATGACTATATATTTAAAATTCTTAAATCCATGAAAAATCTGATAACGCGGGTAGGAAACCATGAGATAATAAACGATGGAGAATTCAGATATGTTATTAAAAAAAATGAATCTAAAGGGATGATCGTTCCAGTTACAATATATGCAGATCAGAATTTGGTTTCAAAGATGGCATTAGATAGAACAATAGATCAGGCTGCTAACGTTGCTACATTAACGGGGGTTAAGAAACACGTGGTGGTATTGCCTGATGGACATGAAGGATATGGTTTTCCAGTAGGTGGAGTGGCAGGAATGGATTTGGAGGAAGGAGTAATTAGTCCCGGAGGTGTGGGATATGATATTAATTGTGGTGTTAGGCTAATACGAACCAATTTAAGAGAACGGGAAATTAGACCAAAACTCAAAGAACTTGTAAATGAATTGTTTAGTGCAATTCCATCTGGAGTAGGGAGCTCGAGTTCAAGAAAGGTCTCAGGATCAGAACTAGATGAATTACTTGTTGAAGGAGTGAGATGGACAGTTCATAAAGGTTATGGATTGGACTCTGATATTGATGTCTGTGAAGAAAATGGTTGTATGAAAGGTGCAGACCCTTTTCATGTTTCCGAGCTGGCTAGGAAAAGAGGGGGGCTTCAGTTAGGGACGCTTGGTTCAGGAAATCATTTCCTTGAAATTCAAAAGGTAGACAAAATATTTGATGAAAGAGCAGCAAGAGCTATGGGAATAGAAGAGGGTCAAGTTACAGTTCTGATACACTGTGGCTCCAGAGGATTTGGACACCAGGTTTGCACCGATTACTTGAAAATTTCTGAAAGAAAAATAAGGGATTCGGGAATGAAAATTGTAGATAGAGAACTAGCATGCGTTCCAAATAATTCTAACGAAGGGGAGAATTATAGAAAAGCAATGTATTGTGCACTAAATTTTGCGTGGTCAAACAGACAAATGATAACGCATTGGACAAGAAAAACATTTGAAAAGATAATGGGGATTAGTGAAGATGAGGCAGATATGAAGTTAGTGTATGATGTATCACATAATATAGCTAAAGTCGAGAGACATACTGTAGATGGTGAAGGAACAAGAGACTTGGTAATACATAGAAAGGGGGCTACAAGAGCATTTCCAGCTGGGGATAGTCATATTCCAGAAAAGTATCGCGACATTGGTCAACCAGTTTTTATTCCAGGTTCAATGGGAACGGCAAGCTGGATACTTCTTGGAAATTCAAAATCATTAGAATTAAGTTTTGGCTCAACAGCGCATGGTGCAGGTAGAACAATGTCTAGGTCTGCTGCAAGGAGAAACTATACAGCAGATAGTGTAAGAAAAAAGTTAGAGTCAAAAGGAGTTTATATAAAAGCTCTGAGCAGGGAAGGAATGGTTGAAGAAACTCCTGAAGCATACAAGGATGTGGATTCTGTAGTTGAGGTGTCCCATTCTCTTGGCATTGCAACAAAGGTTGCACGCTTGGTTCCAATTGGAGTGATCAAGGGATGAGTCAGGAAGAAGATCCAGAACTCGCCATTATTAAAGCACGGAAAATGAAACAATTTAAAGAAAAAGCCGCATTAATTGAAAAAATTAATGAAGACAAAACGAAAACAAACGCGACAAAAATGGATGATAGAGAAATATTATTAAAATACTTGTATGATAGAGGAGACGAGGTATTACAATTAGCTGAATTACAATATCCAATTCAGACAAAAATTATTGTAAAGAGAATAGTAGATTTGATTAAATCAGGAGAATTAGATTCCCTTATATCAGGGGGTGAACTCTTGGCAATATTTCGTTCTGTAGGATTGCGCATAAGAGTTGATACTAATATTAGAATCGATGATCATGGCAAATTCATCTCATTTGGCGAAAAATTAAAGGAAGGAATTTGACTATCCAGTGATATTTGTAATAGTGGTTTTCAATCAAGATAATATTTTTAAATAATACAAGTAACCAACCCAATGAATTGAAAAATTATGTTACCGCAAAAAAATCACTCAGCAGTTTTTAGTGGCCCTAAAAATTTTGAAATAAAGGATTTGCCAATACCTAAGGAAGAAAATGGCAAAGTATTACTTAAGACTCTATCATGTGCTGTTTGTGGATATGATGTCAGGGTATTTAATGAAGGTCATAAAAAAGTTCGACCTCCAATAGTTCTAGGACATGAGATATGTGCAAAAACCTTGAATACAGTAAATTTACCGAATAAACAAATAATCCCCGAAGATAAAAGGGTGATTGTTTCCCCATTAATTCCGTGTTTAAATTGTCATCATTGTAGTGCAGGGTGTTTCAATTCGTGTAATAACCTTAACGAAATTGGATCAAGCATTAACGGTGGATTTGCAGATTATCTAGATATTCCTCAAAATAATATACTTATTAATGGTATCATTCCCATCGAAAATAACATACACGATGATGAAGCATCACTAATAGAACCTTTGTCTTGCTGTCTAAACGCACACCTGAATTTTAATATCCCAATTCGTGATGAATTTGTAATAATCATTGGAGATGGTCCAATAGGGCTAATTCACTTACAAATTTCAAAACTCCATGGCGCAAAAACGATTGTAGTTGGTAAAATTCCATCAAGATTGAATGAAGCAAAATTGATTGGTGCAGACATGGTACTCTTGAATAATGATCCGGAAGAATCAATAAAATCAATATGGGACCAAACGTACAAGAAGGGGGGGAAATTAATTATTGTAGCTACAAGCAATCCAGAAGCAGTAGATTTGGCGCTCAAAGTAGCTGGAAAAAATTCACTTATCAGTATTTTTGCAGGTATATCAAGGAATAAGATTGTACGTATTGATCCAAATCTGCTTCACTATAATCAAATAACATTAAGTGGAAGTTTTAGTTCAACTCCTAACGTAATGAAAAAGGCAATGGATATGGTACATCAACAAAAGATTAATTTAAGGAGGTTGATTACTCATAGATTCTCACTTGATGAAATTGACAAGGCATTTATGATAACTGAAGGATGTAATGGACTTAGGAGTATCATAAATTCTTTTTAAGTTTAGTTCATTGTCTTCGTTGTTTCTGATACAAGATCATATTTAGATTTATATCCTCTTGGATTTATCATGAGTCCATTGTAATTAAAAGTTGATGAGTTACCTATTATTACTGTTGTAATCATACCTAACATTTCATCATATTCAAGCAATTTCTCTAATGTGGTAACTACGACCTTTTGACTCTCGCGAAATGCCCCCTTGACTATGGCAACAGGCGTTTCTGGTTTTCGATATCTTAGAAAAATATCTCTAGTATCTTTAAGCTGATGGATTCTTCTTTTACTGGCAGGATTGTAGATAACTGTTACGTAATCTCCTAATGCAGCAGCTTCAACTCTTTTAACTATAATTTCCCAAGGTACAAGTAAGTCGCTCATGCTTACAACTGCAAAATCAGTCATCAAAGGAGAACCAATCAATGCAGAACAAGAGTTAAGAGAAGATACTCCAGGTATACATTCCACATAAATTCCGTTCTGATTATTCCATTTTTTATCCGCAAGAATTTCATATATCAGGCCTACCATGCCGTAAATTCCAGGGTCGCCTGATGAAACCAATGATACAATTCTTCCTTTTTCTGCAAATTCAATGGCTTGATTAGCTCTATCAACCTCTTGAGTCATGGGATACCTATAGACTTCCTTACCCTCAATTAGATCTTCAATTAATGATACATAAGTTTCATATCCTATTACTATTTGACTTTCTTCTATTGCATGTCTAGCTCTGAAGGTCATATGATCATGATGTCCCGGACCAACCCCCACCACATACAATCTTCCCCTAGTATTTTGCATGTATACATTACAGACCCTAGATTAATATAATACTATATCTGATTTTGATAATTTTAGAAAGTAAATGCTATATTTTTCCATGAATCATTAGGAAACGGCTTAGATACAAAATCTTTAAAATGGAAATCAAATCATTGTTCTTTTATGGCAATACTGGATGAATTTACTAAGGTACTACTAGATAAAATAATACACAATGTCATATCATGTTTCCCGCTGATAGAAAATATGTCCAAAGATCAGAACAAAGAGCTAAAAGAAGAAATTGGAATGATAAATAGAAGAGATTTTATTCTAGGAGCTGTTTGGTGCATAATCTTGGAGAAATTCATTATTTCTTGCTATCTTCACACCGGCAAGACTCTAAATTATGAAAATGGATTGGAAATAAGTAGATATGTTTTAAATAAAATCTCTGAATCAAACCTCTTGATGTCGATCAAAAAGGAATAATCTATATCTTTATTGTATTCTTTAAAGTATTGTAATTTTCAATAATAGACCGTAGCCCATCTAACCTATTTACATCCCTCCTATTAGGTGAAAATTTAATTAACAGAATAGGCAATTTCATTTTCTAATTGGAAAAAAGTCTAAATTTTGTCGAATTTTACAAACAAGGAATTACAATAATCTATGCAATCGTGATTGCATTAAGTATTGATGCATCAAAGGGTATTTTTATTCCATTTTACTCAATACCAGCGAACCTCCTAAACGCAACAGTTCTCTTCTATGGATATTTCATTGTTATAACAAGTTGGAGCGAATATTTTTTCTTTACGCAAAAGTTTCAACAGCATGGAAAGTTCGGAATAGGAAGATTTGTACTGGATCTTGGAATACTGTTCCTATTCTATTATATTATAATTGCAGCAAGTAATGGAAATGGAGAGAATTTGATTCCTGATGTTTATTTGTTCGTCACACCTCTAATTTTTTTTCTCTTTACACTATCGGATGTGTTTAGAATTAGGGAGTATCCAAATAAGGCTTTACTCAAGTTTAGGAACACGTCTAGAAGCTTTCTTTTTATTTCAATCCTACTTTCGTTATCATATCTATCAGAAACATACGCAACCGGTTTTCAATCTCTTGGATCTTTAGCATTCTATCGTGACCTAATATTCGGATATTTGACACTTTTACTGGTTGTTATCTACAGAATAATTAGATGGCGCCAAATCAATGCAGCCGTCACACCTCCATGATTGATTCGCTGAATATACTCGATCGTTATCTTTTAGAGAGACGATAAATATTATTATTTTTAGTTTGATTAATTTCGTATTATTTTGAGATCTGCTTCACACCGTCAATATATAAAATTGAAGGTATACGTTCTCTGTTTGTCGTGATTTCGTTGAGTTTAGAAATGATTCGAATTACTACATCTGCGTCTATTTATAAAGGCTAAACTTATAAACGTAGTATATACTATGCAAAAGGTTATCTTTACGGATATTGATGGAACATTATTAGATTCTCGTTTTCCCGACATTAAGAAAATGAAAAAATTAGTTGAAAATGCCATACGAAATGATATTCATTTGATATTATGTTCATCAAAAACACAACTTGAGCAAGATAAAATCAAATCTATGATAGACCTACATGAGCCATATATAGTAGAAAATGGTGGGGCTACTATAATACCTAAAGATTATTTTAAGAAAAGTAAAATTACACCTTCAAAGACTTCACAAAAGAATTACATAATTGAAACTGGTGCTCCCGCATACAGAATCAGATCACTGCTTAAAGAAATTAGAATCAAACATGACCTAAAATTTGAAGGGGTATCTGACCTATCTCCGTTGGAACTTTCAAGCATTATCAAAGTACCTCAAGACTATGCAAAAAGAATGATTAGAAGGAAATATAGTGAAACGATTGTTCGAATGGATAATAATGACATCAATAAATTCGTAAATTTTATTGAAAAAGCAGGATTAAAAATGATACCTGGTGGACAATTTTTTGATATTACATTAGGTAATGACAAAGGAACGGGAGTTAAAATTCTAATTGATATTTTTCGTAAAGAATACGAAAATAAAGTCATTTTCTTTGGTATCGGTGATAGTAAAAATGATGAATCTATGTTATCTCTAATGGATCTTCCACTATTAGTTCAGAAAACCAATGGAAGTTGGGAAAATTTACAAATAGACAATTTGGAAAAGATAAAAGGAATAGGTCCGGACGGTTGGGAAATCGCACTACGACTTATCATTAAATATTAACACATAGTTGGATGCTCTAATACATACTACAATATTGCTGTTGAATTTGGCTTTCTTATTGAAGCTTTAGTTTAATCAAATTCTGTCCACCTATCTTTCTTATTTCAATCATGTCTTCTCGTTCCAGACGCTTAATAAGTCTCCAAAGACTTGTTTTTGGCAGAATCAATTTATTCCTAATTTCTCCTTCAAATGCTGCACCCTCTTTATCGGAAATATACAAAAGAATTTCCTTCTCTTCTGGTTTCAAGTTTCCCTTTTGTTTGATAATATCAGCAACTAATTTATGGAGATCTGATTGATTAGCACTGTCGTTAATTGTGGGTTCTTTTTTAGTAGAATCGCTTTTAGTAAAATCATTTTCTTTGAAAGTAATAGCTGACAAATCACTGTTTAATAGTTCTTTTTTATTTGTAACTCGTTGTAGGTGTGGAATAATTTTTCTTCTATACTTCATAATAATTAAAAATCCAACTGATACTACAAGTGGGATTAACAGTAAAAATGAAGGGGAACTTGGAATAGGTGATGTTTGTTCTTGCTTCGTGGTATCTAGACTATTAATAGCAAAAGTAGCATATTCTAGGGCCTTAGGATAATTTCCGTGAGAAAATTCAATATTTGATTTTGAAATAAATTTCGATGCTTCTGAAATATCAGTATTAATCGCTTGTGCATCCTTTATCTTACGAGTAGCATTACTTATCATGTCCTTGGATCTTTCAAATGATTCAGCAATTAGTCTTGAACTATCGGTGGCATTATTTGCAAGTCGTTCTGCCTCAATAAAGTTACTCTGATTGACTGCCGTCTTCGCACTATTGAGAATACCCTTTACTTCATTCAAATTAATCCCCATATGATCACTTTCTGACTTTGATATATCCAATTCCGCTGAGTTTATAGATATAATGGCTTGTTCTCGTGTTCCTGCATAGCCAATAACATAATCTATAGAAATTTTACCTTTATCGAATGATAACAAATTCTGTCCACCTAATTTTCTAATCAGTACTGGTGATTGTTCCCCCAAGTTAGTCACTACTGCATCATTAGGTAATTTTACAGTAAATGGAAAAGCCGAATCTATAAAGAAGCTCCATTCCCTCTCCTGTTTGTTAACAAGATCTGGAGTTTGGTAAGTAATTCTTATTTGTGATTCATTTTGTGAATTAATCTTAATTTCATTGGATGTAGAATTGAATGTGTATATTAAGTTTTTTGATAGATAGTTCCTTACCAAAATATCATTAATGTTGCCTCCGATTAATGGTAACGTAATTTCATTAGCTTTTGTTTTCAGTTTAAGATCATACTGTACAATAGAATCGCCATTTGATAAAATCCCAATAAATATTGAGTTTACTTGATATTGAGTTTGGGATAGTGCATTATCAAAAATAATTCCAGATAACAAAATAAGTAATACTACCATAGTTGATAATACAAATAATTTCAATAAAGGAGCAACCTCAAACGAGAGAAAAACTTTGCAACATTTGAATTATGGATATAATGGTCGGGCAATAATTTTTGCCCACCATAATAATCGTAAATTATAAAGTGTTTAAGATTAATATTCATATGATTTGTTATTTTGTATTATTCATATTTAGATATTTTTTTAGATCATTTTTAGAATACTGTTCGATCCACTTAAATTTTCTTTGAAGAGTACTTGTGTAAATTTTTGTCCAATCTAAATTTACAAATTCACACCATGATTTGAAAACGCGTGGATCAATATAGTTTCTAAGAGAAGTACCGAGATTGTAATCTTTAGTTTCCTGTTGAAGTCGTAACTGGAATTCCACCTTTTCCAGTCTTTGTTCCTTCTTCAATTTCTGTAGCTCAGTTTTCCATTTTTTCTCCTTCAATTCAAGTTTTAGTTGTCTAATTTTTTCTTTTTTGTTAGCGATTGATTGTTCAAATTTCTCCCATGACTTTTTGCTGGCAGGATTCCGAGGGTCTATTCCTTTTTTGTGATTACAGGTTATTGCCGCTTCTAGATTTGCAATTTTTGCTACATAAACTTTCTTAAATTCGCTTTCATTTTTATGAACTTTTAAAGTAGGTGTGGCGAGACGTTCCTTTACAATTGCTGTTGCTATATACGTCCTAAAAACCTTGGCAGTCAAATTAGGGAGTTTGTCTTTATCTATTGAACGGAGGAATTTATTTACTTTAGCTGATGTAATATCTTCAAAGATTTCATCTTTTCTATCCTTTCCTTTCATGAAGAACAATAAATTCTCATAAAGGGCTTTTGTATCAGGTGTTGATATTTCCAAAACTTTTTGCCAAGGAACACTATCTTTCCCAAGGAAGTTGAATTCTATTTGGACTTTACCATTAACGTTTGGAAATTTTAAATGTTCCACCCTGAGGGTAGATGCTCCAATGGTGTCCGCTTCGTCGGGATCTTTTTCATCACCAACTCTCATGGCCAATTTGTATATAAGATAACAGACAGTTGCAACCCTTTTTTTGGTTGTATCTTTAGCATATAACATCTGATTTATAATCTCCTTTTCTATGGCAAAAATATAACTTTCTAATTCTTTTGCTGTGTCATATTTTGCTTTATCGCTATCTTGTCGTAAGTAAGATGAGTCATGCAACCAAACATATTTTCTCTTTCCAGTTAGTGTTTCTATCCATGAAGCTAGCCACATTGAATAATGGTCATGAACAATAGCTTTCCATGGACCTTCTGGTACCGAAGCATCCTCCCCAAGATTCAATATTACATCTTTAGCAGTAACTCTAGGCTTCCATTTTCCCCTTAATGGATGAAGTCCTCTCCCCATGAAGATTCCAGGGGGTTCAACTAACCAATTTGCTACATCAACTTCAATTCCATCTATTTTCGCTTTCCCATAAATTGATTTTAGTTTTTCTTTTTCGATTTTTTTTTCCTGACTAATTCTTCTTCTTTCTTCTCTTGAAAGTGATTTTACTCTTATTTTCTCTTCTTCTTTAATTTTTAATTCCTTATCGACCAAATTAAACGCTTCACTCATATCGATTTCATCGATTTTTTGAATTGATCCAAATCGATCGGGGAGTAATTTTTTAAAGTCAGAGATAAAATTGGATTGAAAAACTGGATCTTTCACATAGTGGGTATCTTTCTTTTTTGCCCATGCATAAATCAATTCTTCTTGTTCACGATTTAAGAAAAAGATTTCTCCCAAAATTTTGATATTTATTCCACGTTGAACATACTCTGGAGGGAACGCGACACCATTATGTACTAGTTCATTCCATTTATTAGATGTAGCAACTTTAGATGATATGGTCAAATACATTCAAAATGTCTAATTAACTATTCTTAAACCTTATCCGCTTGATTATTTATGCTAAATTCTGACTCTCTTAATCAATTGATTTATTTATTCTGCTGGAAAATAATTAATAATATGAATTCGTCGCAACTTATAAATTTTCCAGTACATCTCACTTGTAAGATAAGTGAGATATCTGAAATCAGTCCCATGATCGATGAATTTATTAATTATTATAAAAACGCCAAATCCGGAGAGTTTAGTTGTAGAATATTGTTGCCACGTAATTTGAAGTCAAATAATGACGTAAAGAGATTAGGCGCTACAATTTATGCCGAGATAATGCTTTCT
>JAATVM010000051.1 GCA_014523495.1 Nitrososphaerales archaeon TH1920 | reverse complement strand
TTTAGTATCTCTTGAATTTCATTATCCTTGCCAATTTTAAGAGACAATGCACTTATTCTAAATGGTTTATTGCACAGTCTGCCTAGCTGAATAGAATTACCATCATAATGTAACGTTGGTACCTGCGCAGATTTTGCCTCTTCCAAAATTTTTGATTTGTTTTTCGGCATCAATGAGTTTGAAAGAACTATTAATTTTGAACCTTTAATTGAACCCATGACTTGTCGGGTTCCTATTTTGCATTTATTAGAACTAATTGCTTCTTTAATTGTTTTTTCGAGATTTTTCATTTTCATCTTTCACACTCATGTATAGTTCCACCATACCTGTACCAATAGGTACTGTAGCGCCTACTATAACGTTTTCTGTTACGCCTTTAAGAGATTCAACCTGTCCTTCCAAAGATGCTTTTGCAATAGTAGGTACAGTTATTTCAAATGCAGCTCTTGCCAGCACAGAAGTTTTTGTACCCGCAATTCCATGTCTTCCTATTTGTTGCAAATGTCCTTTCGAGGTCATAAGATCAGCAACTAACATAATATGTCTCATATCAACTTCTAATCCCTGTTCCTCAAGTGTGTTGGTTATTTCCCTGATCAATGCATTTCTTGCAGCTTCGATTCCTAAAGTTTGCCAAACTTCATAAACATTATTTGTCGTTATTCTCGAAGTATCGATACCATCTATTGCTATAATCTTTGATAAATTCGAACCTGCAGTTTGAATAACCCATTCTTCATTTTGCTTTACTATTGTTACCCGTTCTATATCCTGCACACCTTTAACTCTTGCATTCAATAGTTTATTCTTCATTGCGAGTAGCGTTTGTGCATCAGGTTCTCCTGCAATAGAAATTTTTATAATTTTCTTGGATTCTTGTAAGGTAACATCATATTTTTTCTTCGGCCCTTTTAGTACTTCCATAATATCTTCAATAGAGCAGCCGCGTTCAGATAACTTTGATTCAGAAATATGGAATGTTAGTATCCCAGAATAGTCAGTTTCGCTTCTTTCAATTAAATCTGCAACCTTTGTAAAGATTATGTCTCTTGCAACATTAAGTGCTTTCTCCCTTGAGACTCGATGTTCTTCATCCAAATATACATCCATAGTCGGTGTAACAGGTTTTTTTCTTGCATCGACAAGTTCAATTAATCTTGGTAGTCCTAATGTAACATTTCTCTCCTTAACTCCTGCAAAATGGAATGTCCTAAGTGTCATCTGAGTTCCGGGTTCGCCAATAGATTGAGCAGTAACAACGCCTACTGCCTCTCCCGGTTCTACCATTGCTTTGTTTATAAGATCCAGTGTTTTCTTTATCACCTTGTTAGTACCATCTTTGCTAATTCTATTTTGACTAAGTGATAGTAACAACTTTTCCTTCAGCCTTGGATTAAGACTTTTTCCGTTTTTAGTCACTATTTCTGAAATTTCTTTTTCGGCTGCTTTCTTGCCTTCATCTACGAGAAGTTCACTTTCTATCAATCGAGAAATATTTACTGCTTCACCATGATCACTTTTTGCAGGATCTATTCCATCCTCCCCATAAACAAATTGTATTATATTGCCGTGGGGGTCCCTCACAGTTTGATCATATTCTATCTTCATGTGTTCAAGTGCATTGATTAGTCTTCTTTGCATGTAGCCAGATTGTTGAGTCCTTACAGCAGTATCAACAAGGCCCTCCCGACCACCCATTGCATGGAAGAAAAACTCTAGTGGACTTAGTCCGTCCCTATAGTTTGATTTTACGAATCCTTTCGAATCAGGATTGGCATCATTGGGTTTGAAGTGTGGAAGTGATCTGTCCCTGTATCCCTTGGTGATTCTTCTGCCTCTAATTGACTGCTGTCCTAAAGCCGCTGTCATCTGTCCGATATTTAACGTTGAACCCCTTGCTCCAGTAGATGCCATTATGACACCGGAATTATCATCAGGAAATGCACGATCTGCAGTTTTGCCGGCTCTATCACGTGCTCTTGAAAGTTCATTTACCACATAGAGTTCCAATGCTTCTGTAGGTGATAATCCTCGTGTTAATGGTAACGTTTCTTCATCATGTTGTTTTATTAATTCGTATACTTTCTCATATGCCTTTAGGATAACATTACTAATCTCACTCCTGGTTTCATCAGGCAACCAGAGGTCAGAGTAGCCATAGGAAAAACCATTCTGTGTCAGATATGTTTTTAAAACTATCAGTATTGAATCCAAAAATCGTTTTGCTGCCTCGTTTCCATAATCTTTAGCTATTCTGTGTAATACGCTGTCTGGTTCTTCTGCACCAATAGAGGCCTTATCAATAACTCCGCTTAACAGTTCGCCGTTCTTTATAACAACATCTTTCCCTTCACCCTTTGATGCTTTGTTCCATTTTGAAGTGATTACAAAATTAAAGTCCTTAGGCAGAAAGAGCGAAAAAAGCTGTTTTCCAGTAAAGATTTTTCTACCATTTTCAAGATGTTTTGGTTCTGGAAGGGTTCCTGAATAACCTCCCAATAACGCCAAATTAGTGAAATCTTCCTGCTTCAAAAATGTCTTATCCTGTGTTAATATGAAAGCACCTGTTATGAAATCCCTAATTGCACCAATTATTGGTCCACCATATCTTGGGGAAATTAGTTGATCTTGAACTCGCATAAGTAACGCAGCCTCTGCACGGGCCTCTTCACTCTGTGGAACATGAAGGTTCATTTCATCTCCATCAAAATCTGCGTTATAAGGTGGACAGACTGCAGGATGTAACCTAAATGTTCTATATGGAAGTACCTTTACATAATGCGCCATAATGGACATCCGGTGCAGAGAGGGCTGTCTATTGAAGATTACTGCATCTCCATCTTGTAAATGCCGTTCTACGACGTAACCAGGACCAATTGAATCGGCCAGAACATTCCTATCAGTAACATAATCAAGTCGTATTTTTACTCCATCAGTCCTTATGATGTAATTAGCTCCAGGATAATCATTAGGTCCATTGATTATCATCTTCTTCAATTCCTCAATGTTCCAATCGCTAACAGTTTCTGGTATGGTGAGTTTTTTTGCCACATCAACCGGGACCCCAACATCGGAGATGGTCAAATTAGGATCAGGAGAAATTACCGTTCTGCTGGAAAAATCTACTCTCTTACCGGATAACGATCCTCTGAATCGTCCTTCTTTTCCTTTTAGTCTCTGTGTCAGTGTCTTTAATGGCCGGCCGGATCTATGATGCGCCTGTGGGATTCCAGAAACTTCATTGTCAAAGTAAGTGGTAACATGATACTGAAGAAGGTCAACTAGGTCCTGAACTATGAGTGGTGGTGTTCCTGCTTCCTTGCTTTCTTTTAGTCTTTGATTAACTCTAATAATATCAACCAATTTGTGGGTAAGATCGTCTTCGGATCTTATACCGGTTTCCAGGATAATTGATGGTCTAACTGTAACTGGAGGAACTGGTAAGACTTGTAAGACAAACCACTCAGGTCTTGCCGTCTCAGGATTATATCCTAATAAAACAAGATCTTCATTTGGAATATTCATCAGTCGTTCTCTGATTGTGATTGGAAGGAGCCTGTTTTCACCTATCTCAGTTTTTTCTACGAAAATGGTAGGCTTTGTAAACACAAGATCGTATTGTTCCTTTTGACAATGTGGACATATCTTTACTTTTTTTGCTTTTTCTATGATTTCTTCTTTAATATTTTCAAGAGTTATTACTGCATATGCAGCTTTGGTATCCCGAAGCTCCTTGTATTTTGCCAAATCTTCATTTGAAAGTTTTATCCTACTACATGATCTGCATGAGACAAGCAACAGTTTGTGTATATCATCTACAAAAGCAATGTGCAGCACAGCTTCAGCCAGCTCAATATGACCAAAATGGCCCGGACAGTTAGCCGAAGTGTTTCCACAAGTTCCACATTTCTGTCCAGGTTCCAGTGTTCCAAGTCTATTGTCCATGAGACCACCTTGAACGGACATGCCATCCTCATCATATGTCTCCGGAGCCGTGATTTCAACTACACTGAATTTTCGAATTTCGACAGGGGATAAAACACTAAATCTAATACCGCCTAAAATTTTTAGGTTTTCTTCTACTTGCATAATTTTTACACCTTCTCCTTGGGAACCAGTCTTGGGGCAACATTAAGGCTTATCATTTCTTGTAACAAAAGTTTGAATGCATAAGCAATAGCCACTGTTGAAATCCTTGCTCTATCACCGTCCACCCTACAGACATATCTTCTTTGTTTGACATCATAGTAGGCCAGCAATCCACAGCGTTCACAAATATTGACTTCTGCCTTGTCAGACTCTTCTAAAAGCCTGTCTTTTAGCATCATTGAAGCACCATAAGCAATCAAACAATCCCGTTCCATTTCACCAAACCTAAGACCACCACCTCTGGCACGTCCTTCTGTTGGCTGTTTCGTAAGCATCTGAACCTGTCCTCTTGCTCTGCTATGAATCTTGTCTGCAACCATATGGTGAAGCTTTTGATAATATACCACACCTATGTAAACCTCAGCATTGAATTTCTTGCCTGTACGTCCATCATACATGACCTCCTTGCCTGTGGACTTGAAGCCATATTTTTCCAATATTTCCTTTAGATCGCTCACTTTTTCGCCTACAAACGCTGAACCATCGACAACTTTACCTCGAAGGGAAGAAGATTTACCTGCAATTGATTCCATGAATTGACCAACAGTCATTCGTGATGGAAATGCGTGTGGGTTAATCATAACATCAGGAACTATCCCATCTTCCGTATACGGAAGGTCCTCTTGTGGAACCAGCATTCCGATTACACCTTTTTGTCCATGCCTTGAAGCAAATTTATCACCAATTTCTGGAATTCTCATGTCCCTTACTCTTATCTTGTACATCTTGCCTCCATCTACAGATTGAGTCATTACAACTGAATCAACAACCCCATTTTCCGAAGGCCTGACACCTATCGAGGTATCCCTTCTGTATGGACCCTTCACTTCAAACTCCTTATACTCTTCCATAAATCTTGGCGGAGAGGTTCTTCCAATAAGTATGTCTCCTCCATTTACTATTGATTCATGCATTATAGCACCGTCATCTTCAAGTAACCTGTATGATTTCTCGCCACGGTATCCTCTAATATTTGCGTCAGATGACGGAATCTCAAACTTATCTTTCATTCCTCCCGGATATTGTTTTGCTTCTGCCTCATACACTCTGTAAAAAAAGGTTCTGCCAAGACCTCTATCAACTGATGATTTATTGAAAACTACTGCGTCTTCGATGTTATATCCTTCGTATGGTAACACAGCAACAATACAATTCTGCCCCGTGGGACGATCCTCCAGTCCAAGAAGATTTATTGCTTTAGTTGTGACTACCGGGATCTGTGGATACAGCATAAAGTGCTGCCTTACATAGGTACTTGCGTTCATCAAAGGCGTTGAAAATCCCAAACTCTGTTTTGCCATTGCGCTTTCATAGGTATTCCTTGGAGACTGATTGTGTTCTGGATATGGAATTATAGAAGCTCCAACACCCAAAATTGAAGGAGGATAAATTTCAAGATGAGTGTGACTTGGCTCCAAACTATTAAAGTCCATAGCCACATAGCAATTCTCCTCCTCATTTGCATCGATCAGCTCTATCATGCCCATCCACAATAAATCAGACCAAGATTTCATATTCCTCTTGATTAAATCAAGGACATCCAAAGTTATTACTGGTTTACCTTCCTTTATTATAGCAAGTGGCCTGAGTATCCTTCCTGAATTACAACTTACATAAAGTCGCTTTGTTGCGTTTTCATTTTCATTTGAATAATAGTAAATTCCAACATGAGCATGTATTTTTCCTGATCTCCGCAAACTCCTTAGGGTATCTGTCAGGTGTTGTCCATTATCATAATATCCGATTAGTCGTCCATCGACAAATATTCTGGTACCATTTCTTCGTAATATATCAGAAGCCTCTTCAACAGGATGTGCTCCCAGCTCGTATAATTTTTCAATTATCTCTGAAACAGGGACACTTACTGAAATTATAGAAGATAAAGCAATATTTTTTACTAAACCGCAGTTAGATCCCTCTGGAGTTTCAGCAGGGCAAATTCTCCCAAAGTGAGTAGAGTGAAGATCTCTTGCTTCAAAATTAGGTTGACTCCTGCTCAACGGTGATTGAATTCTGCGAAGATGGCTTATAGTTGATATGTAATTTGTTCTGTCCAAAAGTTGGGTAACACCAACTCTTCCCCTTCCCCAATTTCCGGTTGCAATAGCATTGTTTAATTTATCGGAAATTATTCCCGGTCTTACTGCTGCAGCAACTGCATTTATTCCTCTCTTTTGACCAGATCGTTCTAGCTGATATTTCATGTCTCTTACGAGATTTCTAAAGGCTGTTCTAAAAAGATCGGCTAGCATCTGACCAGCAAATTTTATAACTTTATTACCATAATGATCTTTGTCATCGGAGGCTACCAAATTAAGCCTCAACTCAACAAGCTTGCATGTGGCTTCTCCTAGAAATAGCGCCTTTTCGTTCCTATTTTCAGGATTCTTACCAAGATGTGGGAGTAATCCCCAATCAAGTAAAGTTTCAGCTCTTTTTATCTGAAATTCTTCCAACATTCCTGGAGCAATTCTCTTGCTTATGTAGACTATAGCGTCCCTGCTTGTAATAATCTCTCCTGCTTTCTCAAAGGAAGGTTCTAATTCATCCTGTATAATTGAATTTAAAGATACACCATCTGCAATATCTTTATCAGATTCAAGACCTAATGCCCTAATAAGTGTAATAAGTGGAATATCTACTGGAGATCCTGGAATCTTTGCCACAATAGAACCATCTGGTCTCATTATCAGTTCCAGTTTTGCACGATATCCAACTATTGAAGAATATACTTTAGCTTTGTAGACCAAATTACCTGTTGTTTCTTCAGTATCGACAATTATCTTGTTGTAAGATAAATCTTCTAATCCAATGATTACTCGTTCAGATCCATTAATAACAAAATAACCTCCAGGATCTTTCGGATCCTCTCCGAGTTCAATAAGTTTGGTTTCAGGAAGATTGTGCAATATACAGGCGTTGGACTTTACCATAACTGGTATGTCTCCAATATGAATAAATCTTGATTCTAAAATTTTTTCATCTTCGACAATACTACATTCAAGCATTATAGGTGATCCGTAAGTTAAATTACGTAGTCTTGCCTCAACAGGAGCAACGTGAGTTACCGAACCATCTAACTCCATAATTCTTGGTTGCTGTAATTTTATCTTACCCAATCTTATCTTGTATGGATATTCGGCAGTTTCAATCTCTATCTCGCCAACTTCATCAATGATACTTTGCAAACCACGTTCAATAAATTCACCATAGGAATTGAGATGCTGTCTAGCAACGCCTTCCTTTTGTAAAATATTGTGGATTATTGCCCACATATCAAGTGTTTTCTGTGACGTGCCCTAATCCTCCACTACATATCTATAATAGACACTTTCACCGGCAGTAAATGACGTTCTTGTTATTTTTATAATATCTCCGGGTCTCACATCTAGATCCTCTAATCCCTTGTCGTTAATTAATATGTATGGGAGCTGGCTTGGTTTTGTATTATATTTCTTCAATACCTCTTCAGCTTCTTTTTTGGATAAAATTTCGTGTTTAGGCTGAAATACATGATTCGTAATTTTAATATCCTTTTTATCAGAAGACAAAATGCGAGCTTCTTATTTCCAAATCTAAATGCCGTAATAAATAGATTCTTAGATTTTGTCGGCTTTTGGTTGTATTAGAACTCAAATTTTGAAGCTTGTATTGATTTATGA
>JAATVM010000006.1 GCA_014523495.1 Nitrososphaerales archaeon TH1920 | reverse complement strand
ATTTGCAAAGAATAGACAAATTAGAATTAGTCGAGCATTTGATGTGGAGCGAGTATGAGAAAGAGAAAAGCCCGTTCAAGAGGGTAAACATCCTTAGCTCCATAGTAAACATGCAACCATACTTGTCAAACTATTATGGTGCCACAAGATTTGTTTTGGAGAAACGGCTGAAGATTGATCCCATCAAGAAGCTAGACATATACATAGACATAGACATTGACAAAAAACAGATAGAAGAAAATAAATTCGTCAGCCAGAGGGACTTCCTCAATAAGCAAGAGACAAACGAGCCTCGAAGAATGACGCTAGGATCAGATTTGGATCGATTTAATCGAGATCAATAACCCATCTTAGCCTTCAATAGTCTCTTTCTCCATTTCTTCAAATGAGGACCGATGTAGCTGTCTTCAATCATCTTTGGATAACTTTTCATTTGTGAATTTACCTACGTTCATATTTGCCGAGTTTAAGAAAATAAACTTTCCTTACTTACGTTACCTATTTACAATAGGCTTGTCGACTGTCTGATTCATGGACCGGTCCAATCAAACGGAATATGCTTACTGGATCTGCCACTTCTCTTCCATTGGAAGCGAACATCCGGGGCATCGACTTGGTCTGATACTGCTGTTCCCCACGTTGCCACTGTGCCAGGGCCAACTTCACTTCCAGGAGCATTGATGGTCTGAACTCGTTTGCCAGGCGGAGTCATGGGGCCGGTCAATGCTTCAGCCTTGGCGATAACCTTTCCTGGTATCTCCGCACTCCAATATGCGAGATTCTCAGCCACTTCAAATTTGATAGGGGCGTATTCAAGTCCACGAACTTCTCCAATTATGTTCGCAAATAGTCCCATGAATCCGCCCGCTTTCCCAGTAAAAATCATATTCAAAGCCTTTCGTTGCTCTTCATTGGCTTTCTCGTCAAAAAATAATGCAATATCTAATTTCGTTTCACCTGCCCAAATATTGCCTTTGAAGTAATCTAATATCAATACGTTCAATCCATCGAGTGATGTTTCTCCATACAGTCCTTTCTTGATATGATACGCCATTACTCCTTCGCAATAACCGTAACTAGGAGTTTGAGCGAATATGCATGGACATGGTATGTTGCAGTTGCAAACATCAAACCAGTCTCCGGAAGCATTCCATTTTGGAACGTTATAGGTAGTAACAGTTTTCACTGCTTCCATATCGACCACCATCTAAACTCTGTCTTATAAGATTTATAACCCAAGTAATCATTCATAGCCTCCCTAGCCACCTTTTAATTAATCTTTCTCGTTCGGCAATAAACTTCGGCACGCTTCTAACTTTACACTTTGTAAAGATAAAGATTTGTGTTTCATTCATTCATTCATTAGAGTCTAAAAATCGTGATAATAATAGAAGATTATTTTTATCATTAAAACTGGTGAGCTGAATCAAAGTTTAGTCTGGCCCACCAATTCATGACAAAAGCTTTGTGATCACAGTTATGCCAACTACTATAAAACACTGATGGGCTCAACTGAGTATGCCCAACAACAACTGAACCCATCAGGATGAGGCTGTATTGTTTTACGTTGTAATAACATACGCAACAAACAATAAAACAGTTTAAACGACTGAAAAGAGGTGAGATTGACCGCAATCTCTCACCGGGCCGAATGAACCGTAAATAATTAAGGTCAATAAAGAATAAAAAAGTATCCTGTGTATTTCTTTTATTTCATTTATTTGAATCTAAAACTATGGTGATTATAATATTTATGATAGCTGCGCTTGCTATCAGGTCCAGGATGATTTTTTCCGTCATAAATCTTTTCAGTTTAAGTAATTTTCTATTTTTATTAATTCATTATCAGATAACAGATAAATAAGAAAAAAGCCTTTTAATTAAATACGAAATGGAATTAACTACTAGGATAATGGCTATATTTGCTATCGTCGCAGTAACAGGTTTAATATGGATGTCAACTGTATCGGAGTCAGCAAATGCTTGGCATTCAATGTTTGAAAGCAAGAAGGCGTGCCTAAACTGGTTTAAAGCGCTTGGTAACACCACGTCGGAAGGAGAGTTTGCATGCGATAATGTAGTTCCACATAATCAAACGAACGCTACAACCAACTCTACATGACGGTGTTACCCAAAAACGAACTTTTGGCTATTGCTCGTTCTCCAGCTGTAAACTTGGACACGCTCCTATTTTGTCATTCTGTCAAAATAAGCTTTCTTTAGTCTGAACGTGCAGTTCATCTGAGTTATTTTTGTATAAGCTGTGATTATGATAAATAAGCTTAATTTTATATTTATCATAACCGAAGCTGACTAGATCATATATTATCGAATAATTACATAATGACAATGTTATCCAATAGTTGGAGTCGAATGACGGAGCCAAGTGGCTATATTAACGGCAGCGATACGCTTAGACGACTAATGAAATTACAAGATACTGAAGCAAACATAGTAAAAATTTCACCTAAAGATTATACACTAAATAATGGAGTAGACTACTGTTGTGTAGTAATTGAATACAAGGATGGAACTAACTACTCACTACATGCATATGGAAAAGAGGCAAGAGAATTACATGAAGAGGCCACAATGATGATGTCGAGAAAACCAATGTCAGTTTCGGCTACAATGTAACTTGAGAGTCGCTATCAACCTAGCCTACTATAGGTCATAAATAATTATCTCACTTTTTTGCGACTATTATAATTGAAATTCATAAAGTATGAATAGTTGAGGATTGTCATACGATCAGTTAAGGATGGAATGCTAGTTAATGAAAGTGATTGTCCATGAAGCATAGAATGACAAACTTCTCTAGGTACAAAAAATCATTTAGTTTATTTTATAATGACTTAGCAAGGTGGTTTTTCCTTTTCATGTTTTTTGCTGGAATGCTTTCTTCCTATGTTTTTGGTATTCAATTAGCTCTCAATTATGCCATACACGACAAATTTGATTTCGTCTACTTTATCTTCACAATATTCAGCGTTCTAGGAACTATTTGGGGAATGATGGCATATAGAGAATTTACAAGGTCCTCAAATAGAGTCACCAAAACAAGAACTCTTGCACGTCAAATTAATCCTCGAATTGGAAAATATGAATATAAATCATATAATCCCGACACTCATGAGTTTGAAGACGGCTACATACCATTTGGTCCAATTGATTTTTGGGATCCAGCAACTTATGCTCCTGAGTGGGTAGATAAGGGTAAGTATTGGCATGTCTTGCTGGGACTGCAAGTTCATAATAAGGAATTGATTCTCCAAGTAGTTAAAGATGACAACTTGATAAACACAAGAACTCGAAATGTGGCCACGACTGAAAGAGAAATTATTCGCTTTCCAGGGTCAAAAAATGGATCAAATAAAAGATTCAGATACAGGGTGAAAATACCTCAATGGGCGGTAATGCGTGCTGACTATCAAGGGACAAAATCGAACAGCCAGGATGGAGTTGAGGTGAATCGTGAAATAGGAAAACTAAACAGGAACATCGTACTGCTGGTGGATGAAATTATTGAAAGAGAGAGATTTAGAATAAAATATCCTTGGAAGATTACTGGGTTTTGGATCTATCTTTACAGGAGCTTACCTATTAAAATTATTTATAATGAAATTTTAGAAAAACTTCCAGGATTCCGAAAGTCTATAGTAAAGGAGGCAAATGAAACACTTGCTGATATCAGAGAAGACAGGTTAATTTTGGCCATTTTAGATGTGACAAAAAATAAGGGACTAAATGAAACTAGAGTTGAAAAAATCGCTACATTAATTAGATTTTTGGATGGTGTTTATTCAGATATTGGATTAGGTGAAGGTTCTACTGAATATCATAACTTTCACCACAGCCTTGAGGTTTCGTATATGGCTCTAAAAATGTTACCAAATACAATCAACAATTATAGATTTTCTGCTGACGAAATCGAAATTATGCTTGTAGCTGCATTATTACATGATTATGATCCACTACAATTTACTTATAATGGTAATAGTTCTAAACCTGAAACCAATGGTTATCCTAAACCCGGATCGACTATTCGACCAACAGTTGGACCTAGAGTCTATAGAACAATAGAAATTATTCAAAGATATCAAATACACGATGCATATTTCAACTTAGATCAGCCAGAATTGGAAAGAGTGTTTGAAAATTTTTCCTTTAAATTTAAATCTCCGAAACAGGATATTCAGGCCTCTCCAATCGGAATAGAGAAATCTGACAAGAGCTTAATTGTCGAAGCACTGATATGGAGAACTGATTTTCCTTATTTTAAACAAGAAATAGCCCAAAAAATGTTTAAAAAATTATTGTCTGAGATTAAGGCAAAAGGTCTTGATATTGCAAAAATTAATATCTTGGCAGAAGTATTGTGGTTGTCTGATCTATCCGTTACCTATATGGGGTCTGATCCGATAAGAGCCTGGAACAGAGTTACAAATTTGTATGACGAACTCGTCTTACCCAAATTAGAGGCAGTTTCTAGAACTGATTCATACTTTTCTGATTTTGCCGATACGCATCTATTTCAAGAACTAATAAAAATGAGGGGTTTTCCTGACGTGTTCAAAAATAGATGGAATTCTGTATACCAATTTTTTCATGAAGGAAACCCATCCACCCTATTAGTTAGGACAATTATAAATGCCCGGAAGACTTTTTTGAAAATTAATATGCTAATTGGATTTTTCAAAGGCGAACTTATCTACGAAATGGCAAATGATGCGTGGGCTGAGTTTTTCATCGGAATAGGAGAAGATCAGAATGAAATCTCTTATGCTAAGTCAAAATTTATGGAATTGGATCCTCAGAATGCAGCTGTTTTTTGGGGAAATCCGACAAAGTTACTCCCAAGTATTCCCAATAATTCAATAGATAATTTCATTATCAATATGCCAAAATCTACGGAACTAGAGATATTAACTAATTCATCGTCACTTTCTTCACTAATTAGCTCGATTAGCGTCAAGATGATAAATACTGGGACGCTCCAGATAGTGACGGATATTCCTAACGGGGGTGATTTATTCAACACTCTATATAAGGAGATTCTTTCAAAAGGCTTCGTTGAGTGCTCTGAGAGTTCAAAGTCTTATTTTTCAAAGTTGGACTTGGCTTCTCTTTCTTACTATTCCGACCCTTACCTACTTTTATTTTGCCTGCAACAGCCAAGCTAATTGTATTCGGCTTTTCAAAATTGATTAATGCAAATGGGCTTGCGAATCTTTGATCCGCCTTATATACATATATTAATTAAACCAATAGGGTAAGTCAAATAATTATGAATGGTAATAGTAATATAGATAATAAGAAAGTCAAGGTTGCAATAGCAGGCGTCGGAAACTGCGCTTCTGCACTATTGCAAGGTATCTCATTTTATGGTAATACTTACAGGAATGATAATGACAAGAAAGGAAATAATCAAACAGTAGAAGGCGTAGAAGGGCAAAACATTCCTGAAGGCCTAATTGCATATACACTGGGTGACATAAAGCCAGCTGACATTGAATTTGTCGCAGCGTTTGACGTTGTAGAATCAAAGGTGGGACATGATCTTGCAGATGCGATATTTGCCAGTCCAAACAACACAATAAAGATTTCAAATGTACCTACAAGTGGTATTAAAGTAGACAAAGGAAAGGTACTTGATGGGGTTGGTAAACGTCTTAATGAAAGAGTAAAGATATCTGATAAGCCTGCAGCAGATGTGTCAAAAATACTTAAAGACAGTGGAGCTGAAATTCTGATAAACTATCTTCCCGTTGGAAGCAGACAGGCAACTCAATATTATGTAGAGCAGTGCCTTGATGCAGGAGTCTCCTTTATCAATGCAATACCAGTTTTTATTGCCTCAACTCCAAAATGGCAACAAGCATTTGCAAGCAAAAATCTCTTGTGTGCTGGTGACGATGTGATGAGTCAGATAGGAGCCACTATACTCCACAAGACACTTGTTAAACTGTGTGTAGATAGAGGAGTCAAAGTAGAT
>JAATVM010000005.1 GCA_014523495.1 Nitrososphaerales archaeon TH1920 | reverse complement strand
TCTTCTACACCTTTAAACACAAGCTGATAACCAGGTTGCAGGATGAAGTAGGGATTAGTTCCAGTGGAAGAGAAAGTACAGTTTTCAAGATTGAAAGACAAGCTAAATTTTTTATCAGGTGAAGTCTTTGATGCTGCACTTGCAGAGTTAATATTCATACCTGTTAATTGTAGTTTAGACAATTCCAGACCAAAAACAAATAACAGTCCGCCAATCAATAAGGTAATTGTCCATAAAGCTAAAACTAATTTTGTTTCCATAAGATGAAAAGTAAATTAAATGATTAATAACAAATTTGATACAGCAATATCAATGAGTTGAAAGTATTAAGAGGAGAATCTATTAATCACTTACACTCTTGTACCACTCTAAAATTTCTACAATTTACTATATAAAATCTGTTAAAGTAGTCTGCTTTTCTTTTTTATTTGCCTTCCAAGTAGTGAATCTACTCTCCAATTCTAATTGATGGTTTATTTTTTCTATGTTTACATTTTCAAAAGATAATTTTTCCATATCCAAATTCTCTCTAAAGATATCGACAGTTCCAGGTCCATATCCTCCATAATGGTTATTTGCTGCCACTATTGCTGCCTTGACATCTTTTTCATTTTGCCTTATCTCTTTCAATTTATCAGCCCATTTCTTTATTTCTTCTGTTCTATCAATTTGAATTCTACCAAATTGGTCTTCAGCCAACCTTCGATCTCCAATTAATCTAAGATAGATAAAATCGGACGTTACTATTGGAGGAGTTTGCAATCTATCCATTTGACTCCAGACCATTGAAACATTATTATTTTTAAAAAAGTTGTAAGCCAATTCATTAAACCAAGATGGATGTCTTACTTCAACAGCATATCTAAAACTACCTTCAAAGAAAAAATTATAATTTGTAAAATCTTCCAATCCTTCCTTAAGTTGGTAAGATGGAGGTAATTGTATTAGTAACGCTAATATTTTATCTTTTAGTGGTTCCATTCTTTCATAAAATAGTTCCAATTCCTTTTCTACATTCTTGAATCTTTTATCATGCGTTATTACTTTAGGAAACTTTGCCGTAAATCTAAAATTATCAGGTGTTCTTCTATGCCAATTCTTTACCATTAATTCACTAGGAATGTTATAGAAAGTAGAATCAATTTCCACGTAGTTGAAAACTTGAGAATAGTAAGGCAGCCACATTCTATTCTCTATACTGGCTGGATAAAAAGGTCCCTGCCAAGAGGAATAACTCCAGCCACTGCAGCCTATGTAAAGCTTCAATTATGAGAATATACGATTGTTTTCAATATAAACTAAAGAATATTATCGTCTATTGATTTGTGGATAGAGGCTTTGGTGGATTGTGTGGGAGTCAAGTTGCTAACAGCATGAATCCATAGCCACTAATCTGATTTTTCATATAGCTCAAAATGTATATATTCTTCACATGGTTTTAAAGTTTAGAATTGGAAAGGAAACGGCCCGTGGGTGTAACAATAATAGCTATACTTACGATAATTGGTGGCATACTTCTTTTGTTTGGAGGGATAGCACTTGTAGCATTAGCACCAATAATAAGTCAGATTAACGTTGAAGAAATTAATAACAATACTTCCAATTCTTCAATTTCACTAAACGTTAATGGTACTCACGTTACCATTCCAAAGAACGCGCTATTCATTCTTGGTGGATTTATGGGAGTGGTTGGAGGGATGTTAATTGCAATTGGAATAGCAAGCTTTGTGGTAGCATGGGGACTGTTGAAAGGTAAAGCATGGGCATGGATAGTTGCTATTATAATCACCATAATATCCATAATCTTAAATATAATATCTGTCATAGCTGGGAGTATCGAAAGTATTGTGGGTTTGATAATAAATGGAATTATAATTTATTACCTATACCGACCTAGCGTTAAGTCATATTTTGGCAGGATAAAAGCACCTACAGTATAATTTCGATTTACGACATTTTATAGAAGTCTGCACGAGAAGCAAATCGATACTGACTGCCAGTAGCCAAGCTATTGGTTCTAATAGAGGATTCTGAAATAGGAGCGAACTACTAAGCTTTAAGTTTTCTAATTCATGCTTTAGATTACAAATTTACCGCCAGCATGTCGGGATTCAAAGTATGCATGTAGTAGGGTTCTACTAACTAATATTTAGCTCTTTGTTCTCCTGCAATTGACTTCATCTAATATTAGGAATCACACAACTGATTATTAATTAGTGACTAAACTTGCAAACTAAAATAAAATGCAGATTATTTTTACCGTTATAGTTTATTTTTTATTGCACTTTTACATTAATAGTAATACAACTGGTCGGATTATTTTTTACTGTTCTATGACTACCAATCATTTCATCCGACCGGTTGCTGACAAGACTTGCAAAGTAGTATAATAAATAATGTTTACTACAACTCAAGCATATTTCACTTAAACCGTATTATACATTTTTGCACACTTAAATATAAGCTTCCAAAGGCACAACAGTTGGTGGAATCCTCCATTGTTTCTTCTTCAATCGTTCAAAATTCGAAATCATTTCCACCATTTGTTTAAAATATGTATGTTTATTAATGAAATTATAACGAATTAAATTCTTTAATTTATTGTTCCAGTTACTACTAGACTTAAATAAAATGCAATTATATTTTTATTATGTCCAATAATGAATCTTATGTTGAAGTTGCCAAAATTGACGAAATACCTCCAGGAAGGATGAAACACGTAGAACTTGATGGCCTGGAAATTGTAGTGTCTAATGTTAATGGTAAATTCTATGCGATGGATGATAGATGCGGTCATATGAATGCCAGACTTTCAAATGGGAATATTAGCCAAAATATAGTAACGTGTCCGTTCCATGCAGCAAAGTTTGATATTACCACTGGAAAGAAAGTAGGAGAACCGGTTTTAGAAATCCCTCCAGACATGGAACCCCTACCTCCAAAGTGGCAAAAATATATGGAAACTGTTGGTAAAGAGATGTCATATATTAAAACATATAACCAGAGCACATATGAAGTTACTATTGAAGGGGATGTTATAAAGATAAAAGCATGACCGATATTTTCTTATTTCCACAGTCAAAATATTTTTCGAGTATGAAAAATTCTCAGTTTACCACCTAATTTATTGTGGTTTGGAAGGATATTATTTACAATGCGAATCGTTAGAATTGATTATTACTGCTATTCAGATACACCATCAAATTCTCTTTTTCTTTTTTATTTTATCATCAAATCCTTGCTCCATATATTGTTGAAACAATTACTTTGGTCTAGTGTGATAGCCGAAAGGGCATAATAATCTTGT
>JAATVM010000050.1 GCA_014523495.1 Nitrososphaerales archaeon TH1920 | reverse complement strand
GAAGAAATGGAAAGTACTATAAGAGGTATGTATTATGCTACTTTAAGCACTGTTGGGGATGAAAAAAATCAACAAAAATTCTGGAGCGGTCAGGATGATTCTGATGATGCAATAAAAGCAATTGAGCTCTTGACAAATGTTCCACGAGAGGAATTTTCTGTTACTTCCAAACCTAAAGGAATGATTTCAGGACCCATTACTCTTAGCGTGGGTGGAGATTTGATTGATTGTAATCTTGGGAGCAGGGCAACCTCCCAACTAATACCTACAAATATTCGCGATCTTGAAATTGTAAAAGTAAAGGCAGATTTTGTCATGGTCGTCGAGAAAGATACGGTACTAAATAATATCAGAAAATCTGGTTTTATACAAAAATATAATGCAATATTGCTGACAGGTTCAGGTGAACCTGATCGCGCCACAAGAATGATGGTTAAAATGTTAAATGAAAAATGGAAGAAACCGGTTGTTATTTTTGCTGATGCAGATCCATGGGGATTAGGAATTGCGTTACGATACAAAATTGGAAGCGAATCATTAAGTTATGATAGTGACAGATTGGTAACGCCAAACTCAAAGGTGCTGGGGATGATGTTTTCCGATATTTATGAATATAATATACCAAAAGTTGCCAGACTTGCTGCCACTCCAGAAGATATAAACAGGGCAAACGATATGAAGAAAAAACCATGGCTTCAGGATAAACGATGGAAGAGAGAATTGAATTTATTTCTAGAACAAAAAGAAAAATGCGAATTGGACGCATTTTTCAAATATGGATTCAAGTATCTAGCTGACACCTATCTACCAAATAAACTGAGAGAGGCAGGGGTCATCTAGCCTGATATGTCATCTGATAGTGTTTGTCAATACGTTACTCATAAATAGTAGAAAGTGATTAGATTCTTGATTCTTACATTTTTTGTAGATTATATTTAGTTGATGGTCTTAAATAGGGACTAGTTTTATTTTTATTGTTTTTCGATTGGATTATGCTAAGATACGCTACGTAAATAAATCCAATTGTTTGTAGGGCGATTAATGGAACTAATATCGGATTCCCGGATAACAAACATATCGCTATTGTAATGCATCCATAGGCACCAAAAAAGATCTCTAATAAAGTAGTCTTTGTAAATGGTAGAACGTATTTGTTATTACGCCAATCTTGATTTTTTTCCATTATTCCAAATTTTGGTGTTCTTAAGAATTCATTCTTTCTTCCGACAATTGCATCAAATATAGCCACTGAATTATTTATGGAAATTCCAGTTGCATAGAATATCATGAACAAGTATTGAAGTGCTTTAATTCTCCAATTCTCCCCCCAAATTTTTCTAATCATTATCAAATATGTCGCCGGTCCTAATAGAAGATATGCAACAATGCCGAGTGCTGGCGCCCAAGCAGTATCATAAATCTGATAATTCATCACCAGCAGAATTGGAAATATAAGAAATTGTATAAGAAATAGAGGATTAATAATGTGCTTAGTCAATTGAATGAATATCTGAATTTTAGTATCTATGGGAAGTTTTCTATGGGATAATAGAATGATCAAAAGTTTCTTGGCTACTTGTACAGAACCTTTTGCCCACCTGAATTGTTGACGTTTTGCAGCATTCATTTGAACAGGCAGTTCTGCATTCACAACCAAATCCTCGTCAAATATACACTTCCAACCTTTCATCTGTGCACGGAAACTCAAATCCAAGTCTTCAACTAACGTACTAGTATGCCACCCTCCTGCATCCTTTATGCATAACGTCCTCCAAATTCCAGCGGTTCCATTAAAATTCATGAAAAGGTGTGTAAGGCTTTTGGCTTTTTGTTCTATAAAAAAATGGAAATCCAATGATACTGCCTGAGCTTTCGTCAATATTGAATACATTTCATTAATGTGACCCCACCTTCCCTGAACCAACCCGATCTTTGAATCATCAAAGTAGCGGAGAGCTTTACTTAAAAAATCACTTGGTGGAATAAAATCTGCATCAAATATAGCAATGAATTCTCCCTTAGCAAATTTTAATCCTTCTTTAAGAGCTCCCGCCTTGTAGCCAGCTCTATTTACCCTATGAAAGCTTGCTATATTAAACCCAATTTTTTTATAACTATTAACTAAATTTTCAATAATCTCTGAAGTTTCATCATCTGAATCATCAAGAACTTGTATCTCCATTCTTTCCTTTGGAAAATCCATGCTACATATTGCGTTAATTAGACGTGTAGCTACGTATTTTTCATTGTAAATTGGCAATTGGATTGTTACTAGTGGGCAAGTTGCAATAGTATAATTCATTTTCTTCTTAATTTTCTGATTTTCTGAATTCTTTGTTGACATGTAACTCAAATAGTTAAAATTCAATGTGTAAACTGTCATTATCCAAGCTATTGCCATTAAAATATAGTACAAAAATCCGCTAAATTCTGATATTATCTTCTATCACTACCTATTGTAAAAATGTACGAGTAAATATTTATAGGTTCACTGCAAGCATCAGGGCCCTATTGATTTTTTTG
>JAATVM010000049.1 GCA_014523495.1 Nitrososphaerales archaeon TH1920 | reverse complement strand
GCCTGTGGCATCATCACAGAATACAGCAGAAATTGTAACGTCATTTGGTAATATCTTTATCACTGTTGATCTTGTTTCGTCTTCAGATAATCTAATTGAGGGATCAGTTCTTACAACAAACCTTTTTTTAACATTCTTTGAGAGCGACGAAAGATAATAAGTCAATTCAGTTAATGAAAATTTTGGATTTAATGTATAAAGAGCGACATATGGTCCTTCAAATCTGATGTTTGTTATTTGTGATTCATTTGGAATCGATTTCAGAATTATATCTTTGAAGAATTCCTCGTCAGTTTTTTTTGTACGCTCAAGGTGACTAGAAGACAGACTATGCTGCCTAACTTCCTTATTGTTCCCTACTGTAGAAATACCCTTATCTACAGAATTATTACCCACGTTTTTATTACTCACTTTAACATTCTTCTAGATACTCGGTCTGATTTTCTATTATCTAATAGTGATAATCAATTACTATCACAACTCGATATAGCAAGGTCATTAAAGTCCATACCGGTTGTATCCACAATGGAATTGAACCTCTCTATTAATATATATTTTGGAAAATATTTGCATTTTCCTGTTTATTATTTTAGAAAGGCAAGTATGGCAGAAATATCGCTAATGCTACAATAATTATCATTATCGTAGAAACAGCTGATGAGATATTTTTGAGACGATTCTTATCAATTTTGGATCTACTCTCAATAAGTGAGCCGTACAATTGACCTCCGTCCAAAAATGCAATAGGAAGGGCATTGAATATTCCAAGATTAAAGTTGATAAACCATAGCCAGAATAGTGTGTTTGCAATCACGGGAAATGATGAACCAAAAATATTTGATTCATATTTTGGTGCCATGTAATCTGAAAATGGTACAAATTGCTCAGCTAACGTTGGCGGTGGAAGTATTGGAACTAGACGATTTATATCAAAATTAAAATATTTTTTGTATAATTCGAGAGCCAATTTGGGATCTAACGATACCATTGCTGTTCTGACACCAAGAATGGGTTTGGTTGGGTCGGTATCGGCAGGAATAGACAGTGTCTCCGATATTTTATTTCCCTCTGCATCCTGCCATACAATTGAAGTTTGTTTACCAATACTTGATCTTAATGTCTGGAGTAAATCGTCTTGACTACGTATTTCATTTTGTCCAATCGAAAGAATGCTGGACCCTTGTGTCAGACCTATCTTCTCTGCTAAAGATCCATCTGTTACACTAATTATTTCAAGTCCGTTTTTTGGGATATCGGGAGTAGCTATCGGTGTTAAGGTGGATAATACCACAAATAGCATGACCAGTGAAGCTGCAGCAAAGATCATATTGTTTAGGGGACCTGCCGTAAGGACTGCACATTTCTCCTTTAATGACGCTTTAGTTAATCCATCCTTGTCAAGATTAACAAAAGCTCCAACTGGAATAATGAGTACAAAAGCAATACCGGTTGATTCTACCTTTATTCCGTAAACTCGCGCAACAATCCCATGTCCTGCCTCATGGATGAACACACTTATTATGAGAGCCACTAAAGTGTAAGTTAAAGGTAGAATTGGATTTATTATGGGGATAAGAAGATTGCCTCGAAGTCCTATCTCCTTTGCATTCTCTCTCACAGAAACATTCGAAATGATATTTGATATTCCGCTAATAATTAATAATATTGCTATCGCGGTTATTGCAGGCATTATATATGTATTAGCTCTCGCGTATGCTTTTGCCGTTCTGGTCTTTGCTATATAATCAAAGAATTTTAGACCATATGGTGTATGGAGTAAAATCAGAGGAAATGGATGAAATATATCGGCATGAATACCTTTTTGTTCTTCTTTTTCCAGATCTGTAAGTACAATAATTTAGATATTTAAATTAACTCATGACACTTTAACTATAAAAAGTATGAATAGAAATTACATGGTTTTGCCCTGGATTCTCAAATCTCACAATAAATTAACATCAAATTATAAATTATAATAAAGCGTTACCAATATCAATCGTTTTTCCACAGGTCCACAACAGATCTTTTCAATTTTGGTTTGTCTTTTTCATTTTCTAACTCATTTTCTAACTTTTTTTTTCTTGCTATATGGTCAACTTCTTTAATATGGTCTTCGAATGATAATGCTTCTAGTGATTTCTGACAAATATTGCAATAATATTCTTCCATCCACGACTCAGTTAAAATAAACCAAATTTAATTCATGATATAAATGGTGCTCTACAAATTGACATTAATTTTACAAATGGAACTTTACAAACAATTTATTAACTTACAACAATCGTATAACAAGTAATAGGTATTAAGCTTGGATGGGTTTTTCCTTTTTCCTTTTTTTGTACTAATCGGTCTTATTGCGGGCATCTTGGGGTCTATGATAGGCGTGGGAGGAGGAATCATAATATCTCCTGTTCTAACTTTCATTGGTCTTTCACCGCCACAAGTAGCAAGTACAAGTCTCTTTGCAGTTTCTTCAACTAGTATCTCTTCAACTCTAGCGTATGCTAAATCAAACAAGATTCAGTACATGCTTGGAATTAAGATGGCATTACTATCAGTTCCGGGTGCAATAATAGGTTCGTATTTTTCAACTAATATCGACCCAGCATATTTCAAAGCACTACTTGCAATAATACTGGTTGCAACGGGAGTTTATCTTATTTACAAAAAATCAATGATTAATGGAAATTCCTTGTCATTTGAATCAATATGGGTCAAGATTCTTTTTTTTTCCAGCACATTTGTTGCGGGAATTATCTCAAGTTTATTTGGAATAGGGGGAGGAGTCATATTTGTTCCCTTGATGATAATGATTATCGGATTAACGATGTATTTGGCTGCACCCACCTCGCAGTTCATATTGATGATTACATCTCTAGTAGGATTGACAACTCATATAATATTAGGAAATCCCCAATACATTCCTGCAATATTGCTGTCAATAGGTGCGTTTGTAGGCGCACAGATAGGATCAAGATTATCACCAAAGTTGAGTGAACAAAAATTAAGGCTAATTCTTGGAATCACTTTTATTGGTATTGCTATTAGGCTATTGCTTGATTTTTATGAAGTATCAAAAATAACAATAGTGAGTTGATCTATTGTTTTGGCGATTCAAAAGAAATTTGAGATTCAATCAAACAGGCTTTTACATTAAAAAATTGTAGATTTAATAATAATTTGCATTGGCTGAGTTGCTATAAAAAGCACAATTCATGATAAAAGTAATAAAGTGGACCTAGAAACATCTATCAGACTGCAGATTATTGTCCATACAAACTCCAGTGAAAAATATACATGTTCATGGAAACAAGATTCGTTATCTTGACTATAATAGTTTCAGTTCAAAGAAAAGCGAGTCATTAGTGTTACTGCATGGAATAGGCGCTTCTGCTGAAAGATGGTCAAAAGTGATCCCATTTTTTTACGAACATTTTAGGTTGATAGTCCCCGATATAATCGGATTTGGTTATAGTGATAAACCAACTGTAGAATATAATGTGCCATTTTTTGTAAAATTCCTAGTTGAGTTCCTAAACTGTTTAGGAATGAAAAAAACAAGCATAGCAGGTTCTTCATTAGGAGGATTAATTGCAGCAGAATTTGCAATTAAGTATAGTCATATGGTAAATAAATTAATTCTAGTTTCTCCCGCCGGGACTATGAAAACTTCTACTAAAACACTAGAAGAATATATTTTGGCATCATTGTATCCGACACACGATAACGTATGGAGAGCGTTCATCAATATGGCATTTGATCCTAGAACTGTTAAAGAACGAACTATAGAAGAGTTTATCAATCGAATGAAACTTCCAAATGCAAAATACGCATTTATGTCTACTATGCTTGCAATAAGAAATACTACAGATTTGTCTTCGCGATTAAGCAAGATACCTTCACCAACGATGATTATGTGGGGTGAACAAGACGATATGATTCCAGTGAAATATGCTGAGGATTATAGGAATATTCCCAACTCTAACCTGGAGGTAATTCCACAATGTGGTCATACACCGTTTACTGAAAAACCAGCGGTGTTTTCCAAAAAAGCAATTGATTTTCTGATAGGATTCAATAGTATTAAATAAACGTATTTTCAAAATTAGTGTATGGATGATAAGCCGGAATTTAAAGAGGATACGGAATCATATAAGAAGGCAATAGATAGCACTACTGAAGCGCAGCAAGATTTTTTTAAAAAGTTTTCTAGTCTTCAATTAGATGCAATGCAAAATTTCTTCTCAATGTTGCAAGGTCTTACTTTTTATCATGCGATGTTCAAGACTACAATTCAAAGTGGCGGCAGAATATCAATACCAGAAGCTGAAAGACAAGCGTTAAAAATTGATGATGGAGATCTAGTTCAAGTAATTGTAATCCCAATTGAGAGAAAAAATAAGAGTAACGCTAACAAATGACTGAAATCTGGTAAACTTTTTGAGTCACATCAATAGTGGTAAAAAATAAACAGATTCCAAATCAATTTGAACGTGTCTTAAGCCATTGTCCTACTTTCGGTAAAACATTATTTTGCGAATAACTACTTGCGATTAATCCTACATGTCCAGTATGAAATCGTATTAATCGTTTATCTTCACTTGATACTACTTCATTCAAAGGAACGCTACATTCTGGAGAGACAAGATGGTCCTCCTCTGCAACAATATTTAGAACTGGAACATGAATTTTTTTAAGATCTACAACAATTTTCCCTAATTTCATTCGGTTCTTATAAAGGAGATTCTTTTTGTAGATATCATTTATCCACTGCCTTATCGTCTCGCCCGCTATTGGCGGAGTATCATACAACCATTTTTCAATGCGTAAGAAGTTCTGTACAAATGAATCGTTATCAATATTTTCGACTAGGTTAAAATATTTATTAACACCCTGTTTAAAAGGTTTCAATATGGAATAAACTTCATAAAGTTTTTCTGGAGGCAAGTTACCAATTGCAGTAAATAATTTATCAATATCCATTTGACGCGAAATGTTTGCGATAACAGTTGTATCTTTACTTGTATCAATCACAGGTGCAATTGTAACTAAATTTTTAACTTTTTCTTGATGTAAGGCTGCATACATTGCAGACATGGATGATCCCATACAATACCCGTGAATTGTAATTTTGTCTACAGAATTCTTATTTTGAACAATCTCAACACAATCATCAATATAGCAATTAACATAGTCGTCAAACGAGACATACTTGTCCATTCTAGTTGGAGATTTCCAATCAAGTAAGTATATATCAAAACCTTGTGTCAAAAGATGGCGGATCCAACTCTTGTTTGGTTGCAGATCGAGTACATATGATCTATTTACTAATGCGTATACAACTAATATTGGAACAGGAGAAACTCTTTTCACAAGACTGTGATAATGTAAGAGCCTGTATAATCTTGTTTCACATACTATATCATTTGGAGTATCACCAACAGAGATATGATTATTCCTGGTGAATAGCTCGACAGCCTTGGCTATTTTTTGGATATCAATTAGATTGCGATTTCGACTATTCTTATCGTGGTTTGCCATTTTATTACTAATCAATGATTTATTTTTTTACGAGTTTTTTCATATTCGTTTTTTAAGATTCTTAAACTTTTTTTCATTTCTTGAAGATCCTTTAGAACCTCATCCAACTCTGACCTTGTTGGTATATTTAATAAATTGAGATTTTTTTCAACTATCTTGTTAATATAATTTACAAAGTCAAGTTGCTTTGAATATACTTCATTGTATGCTATTGCAAATTCTTTGGATGAAAAAAGAGAACTATAGGCCTCTTCAAAGGCATCGATTACAAGAAGTCTGAATTTTTCAGAATCTGCTTCATTCAAATTTAGATCAGATTTAGATTTCAAAATAACGTTTCCAATGGCCTGGAAATGGGTTTTTGACATTTGCAACCAGTAATTTGACGAGTATGTCTGGAGGTCCATTAGGATCTTGTTCAAAGAAAGCATATCATGCAGGTATTCGTTGTAACCTTTAGTCAGGGCATTAAATATACCTAAAGTAGGAAAATTTTGTAAATTCTTCCATCTTTCAAAAATATCATACTTAGTGAAATCGTTCAAATTATTATTTTCATCTTTCAATGCTTTATTTCCCATTTTATATCTTGGTTATTAGTATATTTACTTTAAATAAAAATTGCGCTAAATAATCTCTTTTTTCATATTATGCACCTTTTGAATTGAAATGATCGATATTTGTCAATTTTGTTCAGTTATCAATTTTTTTTGTATTTTTTGACTTGGTATAAGCATTCTGTTATACAGATTATTAAATTGAAAAGTGCTTTATCTAGAATTCAAAAATGAATTAATGTAGGTTAATAAAGTCTTTCGATACAATTAATCAATATGAGATTTACGGACATATTTAAGAAATGGAGACCAAAAGGAAAGATGTATAGTCTTAGATGTAATCAATGCGGAAAGGGCTTTCTTTCCAGCTTTGCACTTGAAGCTCCTGTATGTGGAAAGTGTATGCAAAAAATAAAATCGTCTGACTCAACAATTGATTATGATAAAAAATGTGTTACGTGCGGTAACATGGGAGTCATACATACGAAAGAACAATGTTATTCATGTTATTTTCGACTCCAAAAGTAATAATACGAAAGGAATAGTTATCAGATCACACAATACTTTTGAGTTCTATTATATTTAATAGCGAATTCATTAAATTCAATTATTCATGCATTGGTTTCCGCTATACTATCCGTATTAACCACTAAATTGTGATGGATATACTAGCTTCATTTTCCTACCAAACCACAAATGGGAAACTCCATTAAATGACTTCATTTGTAGCAATTTCATCCCTGTAATTTTTTCTATTTTTGTCAATCCAGTCAAATCAATACAATAATTCTTTGCTTCAACAACAATAAATTCTAGGTTTTCTTCCCTAACCGTAACATGATTATATTTTAATAAATCAGTTGATACAACGGTGTGTAGTATCCAATAAACGCATTCATCTATTTCTATTTGCATTAATTGATCTATATGATAGTTTGATTTCATTTAAGAAATTAGATAATATTATTTAGAAAAAATAATAATAAAAATTCCTTGAAAGAAAGTATCTAATATATTGTATAAACAATGAATAAATTTTTCAAAAAATAAAATAGAAGAAGAACCACGTAAATGTATTGATTCCATTTCTAGTGGATGATAATAATGACCACTAGATGATTTCTATCCAAAGAATTGTTAGGTAATGCAGGTCACTAAAGTTATCGCCTTTTATTGGATCGATTTCTTGTTTTATTTAACTTTAATAATATTATACCCGCTATTGCCCAGAGAATTGCAGAGCTGAGATATTGATGATAAAACCAAGTTATGCCGCCACCTACAGCAAGGCACATTCCTAAAATGCCAAGAATTTGTTTTTGTTTTACCATAACTAAGTTTAGCCCCTCCACAATCTCGTCATTTCCAATTGATTCATTTATCTTGTAATTAAAGAATTATATAAAAAAACATTTCATTGTTGTTCTTACTATTGATTCTGTCGAATCTTTAATATATTTATGACTGGTTAGAAATATGTGAGAATATCCGACGCTGCTCATGGATTAGTGTTTACTTTAGCTATCACATTGGTGCTGGTAATTTCTGTCAATCACCTTAATACTTATGCTGAGCCTGAGGCTGCAATGGAGATATGTATCAATGGAAAATGTAAAATGGTGTCAGATCACGATGGATATCATAGTCAAAAAACATGTATTAATGATGAATGCAGTACAGATATGTTACGTTCTAATTCCACTGATAAAATAAATTAAATTACATGACAAATAATTATCATCTACTCAATCCCACAGATGGTAATTCTAGAAATGAATATCTCTAATGGGACCTATCACATGATACTGAGATCTCATTTTCTTTTACGTTTTTATCGCATTTTTCCTTGTCCACACTGCAGATTTTAATGCTAATTCCATCTTTGCCTTCACCTTTTGCACAATATGGAAGTTCCGAAGAGTCCTCTGCATAAATTAGCATCATATTTAAATCGAAAGTTGTTATCATGAATAGTGCGAATATCCCCATTATTAAGAGAGCAGTACTCATAGTTGATAAGTAGACAGTTGGATATTTAAGCCAAACTCTGCTTGTATCGTTTTTTCCTTCCTTCCTCACCTTTCGCCGTAGTTAGCAGGAGACGTTAAATTCCTAATAAATTTGACATTAATTCATACAAAGTGTGCCATTAGATTGTAAGTAAACAGCAGATCAATATCAAATCATTTTTTAGATCTAAATAATGGACAATAAGCCTTAATAAAGTCTCTTGAACGGTAAGATTTAGCATATTATTTAATATTATTTAAACTCTCGGTAAATTGAATTTCAGATTGTTTATCGTCATTCACATATACCACTTAGACCTTATGTTCACTATTTCAGGAAATTTAATATCCAAGTTTTATGGCAGATAACTTTAGTGAATACCAACTGGCTAAAACGAAACGTAAAGCAATCATCCTGAGTATCTTGATAGCTGGGCTTGGCCAGATGTATGTTGGAAATTTTACCAGAGGTGCAGTTATCTTTATATCGGCGTTAGCCATACTTTTTTTTTCTTATTTGATTTTGAATGTTTTTGAATTTATTCCACCTCTAATATTCTATATATTGCAGATTTTTGATGCCGGTAGGGAGTATAATAAAAGAAGATATTATCCAGTGCAAGGAAATATAATATGTATGGATTGTGATTGGAGTAATTCTACTTTTTCAGAATTTTGCACAAAATGTGGGCACAGAATCCAAAATACTTGCACTAATTGCAATAACCTTAATATCACAGGTGTTTCCTTTTGTGGTAAATGTGGGAAAACATTGAGTACCTAAGTCCTTTTTTTGATAAGTCTAATATTTGTGCCATCTATTTTGCAATCTATGTCAACTTTCAATGGATTTGAGAAGTCATCTTTTAATGCCTCACATGTTAAAAACTGACTAAATTTAAGTATATTAGATATGGAGCTAATAAAAAGACCAAAGTTTTCTATATTATTCAATTGGTACTCTTAGTAGAGTGGAAATATAGGGGTTCAAATCTTTAGTAAAATTCTTATCTAAGAATCGTTCCTTCTTCTTATTCCCGAAGGTTATATATGAATTTCTCTAAAAACAGACAAAACACGAGATTTATTTTGATTTCAAGAATTTAAGTCTCTTAATTCAATTTTTAATATTTTTAATGAATATGTACAGGAAATAAATTGGGGAGGGAGTAAGTCTTTATACTCCTATCTCTCTTGCTAGTTTCACAAGTTTTTTACCGTCTTCGGTCAATTTGTTGAATACTTTATTTTTAACGCTCTTCCGGGCTACGAGTCCACGCTTTTGCGCCTTAAGGAGCTGTTTATGTCCGTATCCATATGCGCCCAATTTAGTTAACAGTTCTCTAGTTGGATATGCTCTTCCAGTACCAATTGTCTTCAACAACTTCACCAGGGCCTTTTCCTCCACAAGTATTCTTAACAATCTTGCTTCTTTCATCGCACATTACTATATATGACTAATTATATAATCGTTACTTCCTATTAGATACAAATTTCAATACTTTTACTATCTAAGTATCCTTATACTATATCAAAATACAGAAATATTCAAAATTATTACTCATGGGTTATAGCGTTCTATTTAATTATACGTTTGTCTCGTAAGTAAAGCTAGTAATTTATCAAAATGTGTCATAAGTCACAATTTATTATCCGCGAATTTAAAATGAGAAATAAATTCTGTTTGAACCATAACTATTAAAAATTTTATAAATTATAAAGTATAATAATAAGGTAAGTACGAAGAGCAGCGGGGAACTGGAAGCATTACTAATCAGAGAAAAGTTCACTCCCCGACTATATCCTTCTAGATCCACTGGCTCACATTTTTATGATTGATATTGGTTACATAAAAATGTGGTAAAAACTTAGAATGAACGACATGAACAAGAAATTATATCAACTAGCTCCTGATTTGACAATATGCAGAATACTCAACGGTATGTGGCAGGTAGCAGGTGGACACGGATATGTTGACCAAGAATTGGCAATCGCAGATATGTTAAGATATCATGATGCCGGCTTTACGACTTGGGACCTGGCAGATATTTATGGTCCAGCAGAGGATTTTATCGGAGAGTTCAGACGTAGATTATTAAAAGTAAAAGGAAAAGAAGAGTTAAGCAAAATTCAGGCATTAACAAAATGGGTACCACAGCCAAGTAGGATTACGCGTTCTATAGTTAATAGAGACATAGAAACGTCACTTCGCAGAATGGGTGTTAGCTCACTTGATTTACTTCAATTCCACTGGTGGGATTACAACAATCCGTATTATATGGATGCTCTAAAATATCTATACGATCTCAGGGATCAAGGACATATCAAGCATTTAGGTCTTACAAATTTTGATACTGAACATATGGAGATCATCGCAGATTCAGGTTTACAAATTATATCGAACCAGGTTCAATATTCGATTATAGATCGAAGACCAGAAGTAAAGATGATACCATTTTGCATGGAGCATAAGATCAGCCTTCTCGCTTACGGAAGCATTTGTGGTGGGCTGATATCAGAGCGCTATGTAGGAGCAAAAGAGCCAGCTACTGCTTTGTTAAATACATTAAGTCTACGTAAATACAAGAAGATGATAGATGCATGGGGCGGATGGAATTTGTTCCAAAGCCTTTTATTGACTTTACAGACGATTGCAAAAAAGTATAATGTAAGTATTGCAAATGTAGCAACTAATTATATACTTGCCAAGTCTGCGGTAGCAGGTGTTATTATCGGGGCTAGACTTGGAATAGTTGATCATATAAGAGATAACATTCGGGTTTTCAACTTTAATTTGGATAAGTCAGATTGTGATTCTATAGATGCTATATGTACAAAAGCAAATAACTTGTTTGAGATAATTGGAGATTGCGGCGAAGAGTATAGATGATCTGTCTGACAGCTACTTTTGTAGGAACATCAACTATCGCATTCATATTAAGAAAAAAATTTGTAAATAGCATTAGACCGGCATTCTTCTACCGATAAAGATCAGATTTTTTTTCGTAACGCCTTGAATCCTGCCTTTATATTATCTATAGCATCGTCGGCTTTTTCCTTTATCTCATCTAAATGGTCGCTTTCGACTCCTATTTCAGCTCCGGCCTTTACTTTACCTAGGGTACTGTCGCCTTTTTCCAGTCCTACTTGACCACCGGCTTTTAACATACCTGAACTATGGTCGCCTTTTTCCCCTTTAGTAGGTCTGGCCTTAGTAGTTTTCCCTTTAGTAGTTTTCCCTTTAGTAGTTTTCCCTTTAGTAGTTTTCCCTTTAGTAGTTTTCCCTTTAGTAGTTTTCCCTTTAGTTACCATAATCTCCACCCTGAACAGGTGTTTTGTTATCGTCAACACAATTACTCATACTTCTCTTATGGCCAACAAGTTATTTAAATCCATCAAAAATCCATACAGCTTTTTGATGAAATATCCTAATTCCTTTTCATATACCAATTCTGCACCTTCGTTCAATAATCATCTTATATCTTCGTCCTTTTCTCTATCAATTAGTTCTTTACGTTCTTTGTATTTCCGCTTATAAAGATTTTCCTTGACGTCCATTATGTCGCTTCCTTATCTTAATGATTCCCTGCTGTCGGCATTGAAATTAAAATGGTTTTCTATATTTTGTTCTGAAAATCCAATGTATGCAAATTGTGAAAATCATGCTCAAAATATGGTAAACTGGAAAGGATTGAACTTGTTTACAATGTCTATCTTTATTTAGTTTGGTAGGGGACTTAGTTACAAGTCCCTCACACTTAGTTTTTACTTACTACAACATATATATAAAATGCTTATGTAAACGAGAACATGAGTCCAGGCCAAGATTACTTTGAGGCAGAAAAAGTAAGTGAAATTAGTATTGGACAAATGAAACATGTAGACAAACGGAAAAGAAATAGTAATAACCAATGTTGATGGAGGGTTCTATGCTTTTGACGAAAGATGCGGTCATATGAATGCCAGATTTTCAAATTGTATTATTAACCAAATTATAGTAACGTATCCAATCCATGCAACAAAGTTTGATTTTACCACTTGAAAGAAAGTAGGAGAACCGGTTTTAGAAATCCCTCCGGACACAGAACCCTACCTCCTAAGTGGCAAAAATATATGGAAAGCCTTGGCAAAGAGATGTCATATATTAAAACATATGACTAGAACACATATGAAGTTACTATCGAAGGAGATATTATAAAGATAAAAGCATGACAGGTATTCTTTTATTTCCATAGTTAGAATATTTTGCAAGTGAAAAAAATGCTCAATTTACTGCTGAATTCTTGGCGGTCTGGAAGAGACGAATCTGACTTTCAGATCAATCTCTGTTAGAAATTCTGAATTAATTTTAAATTATTCTCGACATTACTCAAGAATTATGTTGCTTTAGAGACAATTTAGACATTTCTTCAAATTTTGAGTCGGATATGTCAAGTCCTGATTTTTGGTTACGTCTCTAGGAAAACTTGAAATAACTTAGAGGGATCAATTATACATGAGTAATTCTAAGAAGCCGAATTTACTTTTTGCTCTCTTAATATTATTCATTGTAATATTATCAACTACCACCTATCAGCTTTCACCAACAAGTTATGTTTATGGGAAATCAGACAAAGGCTCTAATAATGGAGGTGGTAACGACAATGGATCTAACGGCCATGGACATAATGATGGAGGATCTGACGATGGAGGATCTGACGATGGAGGATCTGACGATGGAGGATCTGACGATGGAGGATCTGACGATGGAGGATC
>JAATVM010000048.1 GCA_014523495.1 Nitrososphaerales archaeon TH1920 | reverse complement strand
AGCATAAATTTGATAGATAATCCCTAACGTTCCATTTCTGCGCAACTGGAACCTGAGGTAGAAACAAACCCGAACCATACCTGCTTTGAATCATGAGCCCATCTCTTCCAATAACTATCTTGCTTAGAGACGCGTCAGTATTATCTAGTCGAATTAGGGAAGGTTTTGTTAAAACTGAGACTTCAAAAATTACGTCATTCAATTCTTTTTCATTGATGGCAATGAAACGAGGATCTTCGGTTGCAGCATTTATTGCAGCGGAAATTACGGAATGGTAAATATTCTGTGTTGGAAAAACATCACCAATGCAGCCTCGGAGATTTTTTTCGTTGTTCGTTTTGTTAATGTAGTATAATGTAACAAAAACCCCAGCCTTTTTGTTACTATTCTTTTCTAGACTAAATATTTTCTTGTTTTTGATATACGCCTCAACAGAAGTTCTTGCAAGTCTTACAAGCTCTGTTCCTTCTTGGATACTTATTTCCTCAGTAGCCATAGATTTTACACAATACTATATCTAAACAAATGAAACAATTTAGTCATGAAGCAATTCGTCACCATATATTAGCTTCATTTCATCAAATGTTAGTTTTCTTCCACTTGACATCTTCTTCAATGCAGCCTCTTTGGCAATATTCAATAGTTCTAAACTTTCCTTATTCCGCCTCATTCTTTCCTGAGAGTTTTCATATTTGAAATCGTGCTTATCTCCAACATTACCAGATCTTGATCTAAAGCTTGCTTGTCTGGAACGTCTATATTCAATGGCATTTAGCTGGGTGTTCACCATTTCTAGTTTGGCTTCTGCTTCTCTTAATTCACTTCTAGTTTTTCTTCTTTCTTCATAGAGACTTTCTCTCAAATTTAATAATTTATCTAAACTCCCCTTTAACTTACCTATTTTTTCTCCCAATTCGGATTTTTGTTGAAAAATGGAATTAACTTTAGTTTTCAATTTGTCATACTGAATAGAAACTGACCTATAATCATCCTCTTTTTTGTGGATCATCTTTAGAGAATGTAACTTTGTAGCCATTTCTTTTGAGCGGGCAACGAGCCTTCGTTCTTCATCTTTTGTTAGTTTTTTCGTTTGAATATCTTTTTCAATTTGATCCAAGTTTCTTGCTAAATTTATCATATCAAACCTATCTTTTCGCAACTTATGACTCAAAGATTCGTTTGTCTTTTCATCCAGATTTTTCATTTTATTCCGAATTTCCATCAAATTATTTTTAAGTCCTATAAATTTTGTATATTCTAATTCCTTTATCTCATTTACTTTCTTTAGTTGCGTTCTTAAATCTTCCAGGTCCATTCTTTGCTTATCTATGTCTTTTTTGGTAGACTCAATTGATTGATTAAGAGATTCTACATTTTCTTCTCCACTTTTCTGTTCTGCAAGAAGTGTTTTCTTAAATTTTGTCAAGTTATGTAAATTTGAATCAATATATTTACTTGATCCGTCAATACTATTACCATTCCTTTCAATATTTGCAACTATGGACGACTTATTATCAGCGTCTGTGCTATGGTCTTTTAACACTTCTATCGTGAATTTAAAATATTCAAAATATATCTTTTATCCTTGTTAAATATGAATAGCTCATCGGATATATCTTTATATTTAATAAGTGAGCATTAGAATTAGTTTATTATGGATGATTTTGAAAAAGACTTTCCAGATTTTGATTGGAAAAACACCCCGGCTTATAGACATCCAGGTGGTAAGGATTGTCCTTGTCCAAAGCACGAGTATATTAGAGAACAAATCAATGTGGCAAAAAATATTTCTACGAACAAAGAATCTAATAATAAGCATAGGGCACAAATTACGTTAAAGTTTTGTCCAGATCATTATAATGTGTATTTTGATGAAGTCATTCCTTCGATGCCCTTAAAATATAGGCTTATGACAAAGTTTGCATTAAAGATACGTGCTATCTTGATACAAAGGTTGTCTTATATGCAGTCTGATCAGTGCTTTTATTGCAAGTTCGGTTCAGGAGGATTTGACAGAAAAGCCGAACTTCCGCCTATATGACATTAATTTATCTGAATCTTGTAGAATATTCTTAACCCAATTCGAACTGACACTCAATACAAAACCCAGTATATTCCGTAAAATTATTGAAAGGTATGGAACCCGGGATTTCACTTCTGAGAAATATCCAGCGTAGAAAGCATCCTCTATTGCCTTGTATTTTTCAGAATCCAATCCTAACAGGCTGCCAAGAAATGAACCTATATCCATACTTCTAGCGAAGATTGATTCTTTTTCCTGTATAAAAGCCAGATCAGTTCTCAATACTTTATTTGAAAATGTTACCAGATAATTTTGAGATTTATTGTCTATGAATGAATATCCTGATCTGTGGAGCCTACCTGTGATAATTCCTGCACTAGATGCTAATGAAGAGTTTCTTCCATTTGACAAAGCCTGAAAAAGGTTTCCACCCGCAATAAAATCTTCGACTAGCAAGGTGTTTGAGATCGACTTTAGTGACGGTGTCGGAATACCTATCAATTGTAATTTTTCTCTCATTTCAAATCCCTCATTTAGCGTCATTTTGTTTCCAAGTTCTGGAGGCGCCGAGGGATGTGCAAGCAGTATGGAAAGTATGGAATATGAAATAACAAGAAGATAATCGTGCAAATTTTTGCTTAGCTTATTACGTTTGACAACAACTTTTTTACCATTCATCGTGGTAACAAATATTTCTCGCTGCCAATTTACGAAATACATTATTGTACAATTATTAATTTAATAAATAAAAATATTATTAGTTGTTCATAATTAGCATCTTTCTTAGAATAAAATAAAAATATTTTATTTGATAATCGCCGAATTAAAAAATACTAGTTAATGGTGGACCGAGTGGTTTCAGCAATAAAATTATTTCAATTAATGATAAAAATGAATCTCTTAATCTTAAAATGAGAACTGTCGTTATTTTTTCCGGTTATGATCAGAACCTTCTTTAACGTAAATACCATATCATTGTTAGTGTCAGAAGGTTATTACGATACAGGCTCTATTGACGGTTTTCTACAAGAATTGGATAGAGAGAATGCCAAGGTGGTCATCGCGAAAGAATTT
>JAATVM010000047.1 GCA_014523495.1 Nitrososphaerales archaeon TH1920 | reverse complement strand
GAGACCGATGCCGTTAAAGCCACTGATTGTAGAATACCTAACATAGTAATGACAATAACATCTTCTACGATTAAAATCCCCATTATTAGTACGCTTGATTTGTCGTTAATCATGTTTAGGTCTTCTAATACCTTTACCGTAACTACAGTACTAGTAACTGACATAGCAAGTGCCAAAAACATAGAATCAAATTGTGAAAATCCAAGTGTTTGTCCGACGAAGAATGTAATAATCAAAGTCCCAAGCGATTCTGCAATACCCACAATCATAGAAATTCTTCCTACAGACTTTAATTTCGTGATGGGAAATTCGGTTCCAATTACAAACAAAAGTATGATTATTCCAAGCTCAGCTAGTGTGTTGAGTGTACCTACTTCGTGTATTAAACTAAATGGAGGAGTGTATGGCCCAATCACCATCCCGGCCAATATGTATCCAATTACCATCGGTTGTTTTAACCTGTGTGTAACAAATACCATCACGGCGGCTACAATCATAACCACCGCAAAATCCTGAATTAGAAAACTTGAATTCAATTGTGATATGAGGTGAAAAAAATTCATAAGTCATACTACCAACTAATCAATATCTAATTCCAATACTATTATGATAAATCATGAATTATCTATTTCAAAATCATAATTCTTCAATCCATGAGTCTTTATGAATCGCAAAAGTTCATCATGATCATCAATTTTATAATATCTTTTCATTTTTTCTAAAGTTTCATCATCATAATGTACACGTTTTTTTACTTTTGCTTCCCCCATACAGTATTAAAATATCTAATCGCACTTAAATTTTTCAAAAAAATCATGAATAATTGTACTTGAATAAAATTAGTTGAATTACTAATCCTGCACACACTGTGTTTTTAAAAACTTTAGTAATTCTTCTCTTTTTTCAAATCCATAATATCTCATGAATTTTTCTAAAGCTAATTCATCATACACTAGGGGAACCTGCTTTCTCTTTCTGAGAGACGTTTTAGGAACGCTCAATTGTTTTCTTGTTGTAACTACTCACAGCATTCGGATATATTAGCATTTATCTCAGCTCTAATAGAACGAAAATGCTTTCACGAGCCCAAAGTTATTAAGAAATCTTTCTGTCTTTCCTAAATAGAATAGAGAAATCAACATAACTTGTTCAAACTACGTTAAATTCAAGATAATGGCAATAAATCTGTGTTTTAAACTATTTATTAATATACAGCATATTAGATATTGAAAATGATATATGACATCGGGAAAATATTTCAATAGGGCAGTAATTGCACTAGACGCACCTCACATTGGATATGTTGTTCGAGAGACACATGATAAAATAGTTGTATTTGGGGATGGCAAGCAAAGATTTGATATACCACTATCAGAAATCAAGACAGTTAGCAAAAATGTCTTAGTTGGACTAAAGTTTGAAGAAATTGCAAAAAAATATTCGGTTGACAGGGATGCACCACTTCCTACAAGTAAATATGTGGACCCTTGGGGAGCAGATGATACTACTGACTTTGACAGTTATGTGGAAAAATATGCAAAAACGCTCTTCAATAAGGGAGTCAGGATAGCAAATGAAGATCATGTAGGACATATAATGAAGGAAACTGGCGACAAGATTATCATCTTCGGTGAACGTGATTACAGATTTGACGTTCCTAAATCTAAAATCATTGCTGTTGGAAGAAACGTTATATTAGGAATGGATTGGGACGAACTTTTCAAGTATAAGGTTGATAAGACTTCACCACTACCTGGCGGAGAACCTATAGATAAACTAGTGGAAGAAGAAGACAAACTCTAAAACTCTTATCTTTTGAATCAGTCTTCAGTTCTTTATCTAAACTCGCTTGATGGAGAATGCATGCAAAAATGTTAAAGATTGAAATTTTAGCAAAAAAGAAAGTAGATTCTTTTAGAATATTTGCTTCGCTTCCTGATATGGGTAGAGTTGGTGGATTAGTATCTTCATTTTTGGCCAGTAATTTAGAAACTGAACATATTGCAAATAT
>JAATVM010000046.1 GCA_014523495.1 Nitrososphaerales archaeon TH1920 | reverse complement strand
TTATCCAAGCTATTGCCATTAAAATATAGTACAAAAATCCGCTAAATTCTGATATTATCTTCTATCACTACCTATTGTAAAAATGTACGAGTAAATATTTATAGGTTCACTGCAAGCATCAGGGCCCTATTGATTTTTTTGAAATATCTTTACGCACTGTGGAGGACAAACATTTTCACATGCCATGCAGAAAATGCAGTCTTTTTCTCTCATCATGAATGGTTTTTTCTCTGAGGCAGGATGTCCTGGTGTATCTAGCCATTCGAATACATTTACAGGACAAGCCTCAATGCATGCACCATCAGCAATACAAATATCAAAATCTACTGTAACCTCTGTTCCCCAAATGCCAAGCTGTCCTGGAGGATCAACCGGACCCCACACCTTTATTCCTTGATACATTCCTGCTACCTGGCGCTTTGTTTTGAATTCAGGGTCTATTGGACCATCTATCTTTGAATATGAATTTCCTGTTCCAACAAGTGAAATGGTTGTATCCCCACCTTTCATTGCTGGGGGCGTTTGGGGGGATGGTGTAGCAGGTGGTGCATTTGCTTGAACTTGAGGTTGAGGTGAAGCTTTATCGATAGTTTCTTGATTTTGGGCAATAGAGGAACTATTTCTAGATATTGGGTTCTTTTTTAGTGGAGTCATTTCATCCAATTTTTTTATTGCGTCATCAGGTGATAATTTTTGTGACTTTTGATAGTGATCTATTAGTTTATCACCAATCTTTGTATTCCATATTACTGTGTCGATAATTATTTTTGCATTTGTATCTGTTTTTTGCCTATAATTTTTTATCCAATAGTGGTCCCCAAAGGTTTCCAAGGGTTTGATTTGATAAATAATATCTACAACGTCCCCCGTGATAATTTCAACAGTTATATCCAAATTTGCTTCAAGCCCTTGTTGAGTTATGATATCAATTCCGTTCTCTGTCCATCTATCTGTAACATAAATCCGATCAGCATACGAATCAATCTTAAATCCAGAACTCTTAAGACTGTTCATTATGGCATTAATATCAGCATGCTCTGTTATGTCAACCGGTATTCTATAAATTCCTAATCTAGATCCATGTAAGGGATAAACCCCTCTCTTCGCCACTTCTGATAGCATAACCCAAACACGATCTTTCAACAGAGCGGACATATTCCAACTTATTTATACATGTGCTAAAAGTATTTCGATCAATTATCAAATTCTTTAATTGCGTTACAATCTATGAATATATTCTGTACAAATAAGACGCCCATCATTGTTTCATGATTTTCTGTACACTCCCGTGCTTTACTAAGAATATGCACGTAGCTCAGGTGGCTTTAAAGATACACTATACATCACATGTTTTATTCAAATCTCGAATTGATATGCAATCATGCTACACTATATTTCCCATTTTTTATCCTATAGTACATGAAAACTCTAATAACAAATCAACTACTAATTACGACATAAGTTGATCTCAAAAGCGCCCAGTAATTGATATTAATTTTTTAAATTGCCTATTCTATTCTATAGTTTCGCTACACTGTACAGGTCATTTCCGTAGCGTTAACAAGCCTCTGATAAATATCGAATTGAAATGGAAAGATCAGTATGCTTATTCTGTATTTAACTTTTAAGATTAACTTTATATTTTTTTACATACAAAGAATAGGAACGAAAACGCAGCGATAATGAAAATGATCCCAATTTATTTATGTTCTTTTTCAGAGAAACAGGATTTGGTCAGTGTAAAACATATTATGGTTAGGAAGTATTTGCTTTAAGACATTATAACATCCAGAACATAAATTATAATATCGTTATTTAAAACTAAAAAATTGTATATTATTTTTTATCTAAATTATTTTTATAGATAACAACCATAGAAGTTCGTATTCATGATTATTTATCAAGTTTGAGATGAATATCATTACTTGAAATCCTTTTTATTTTTTAATATTATTCCATGAATTGGTAAGTGTTACCAAAAAGTTAGTGAAAACATATTTGATTTCTAAAATATGGAATAAAATTCGTACGGGGAAATTATTAAAAGTTGCAACATGAAATTTACTATTTATGACGCAAATTAATTAAAAGCACTTAAATTATCAAGCAGGAAAATATTCTTTTTGTGGGGCCGGTAGTTTAGTCTGGTAGAATACCTGCCTTGCATGTAAATGGAATTGTGCCACATTTGCAGAGGAAACGTAGGTGGTCGTGGGTTCAAATCCCACTCGGTCCATTTTTAGTATTTCTAATCGGATAATTTGCTTTTCTATGTATTTTTTAACTTTTTCTATATTTGTTATAGAATAAATTCACACATACAAATTTAGCAACAAGATCCTCATCTTTTTTTACCAATTGTTGTAACGCACTTTTAATATATCATGTATAAAAAAATAAGTTAATGAAAAATGCTAGTATGGCAATCATTTTAATATCGGCACTTACCATGACATTGATCTCCACGGTACTATCCAATGGAATACAACAAGCTAGGGCAGAGAATACAGAAAAAGAGGAAAATACTAAAGTACAAGTAAATACTGAAAGGCAACAAATTAACAAGTGTGACAATAATTCACAAAATGAGGGAAAGACTGTGGAATGCAATAATGTAATTGTATATGGTGTGGTATGTATGCCCGGATCCGTATGTAAGATGGAAAATTATGATATTCCATTTGAATTAGTCACGCCATTCTAAAAGTCTAGTAATGTAGACTAGTAACATATAGTAGGAAATCATATCTTTCTGACATGCAAGATATGTCACTAGATAATAAATGTATTTTGATGATTGTTTAGTACATTATAGGATCTAACTTCGTTAGGGCAAGGATCGAGAATAAATTACATTATATGCGTAACTTATCAAATATTCAGAGTTCTCAGGGTAGGCGAATTTACCAAAGTCAATATTTCAATCCACATGTTTCACCTTTCTTTAAATAAAGAGAAAGAAATTGGATAGCAAAAGTTATTTCTAGCTTTATGGTAGACAAAACATTGTCTTTTTTTGGGGGTGGAGATAGTGGTGGGAATATTGATAAAAAGAAGTATGAAAGTTTAACCCTCAGTATTCGACAAACTGTT
>JAATVM010000045.1 GCA_014523495.1 Nitrososphaerales archaeon TH1920 | reverse complement strand
ACTCAGTAATGTTCTTCCTACAAACCTTGCACCAAATCTAGTTGCTAGGTGTTCAGCACCATATGAAAGTAACCAACTGGAAAATGTTAATTCTCCCAACCATAACAGCATGATTAGAATGTTATTTGCTTCCAAACAAGAAGTGACTACTAAATTTATAGAATATAAATCATAATATGACTAATAATACATGTTTATGGCTTGGGTAAACTGATATTAAATGAATTACTACTTAATTTTTAAAAGACTATCAAAAATAGCTATCTTTTCTCTAATTAAATCAACAGATCCAAAATTCCTCTTACTACTCTAAGTAATGGGTACGTTGGTCATTTTGGATATCGGAATCCTGATTTTCAATACACCGTTCGCATAATCTGCTTTACTCTTTACATTATCATCTTCAGGAATTGAATAGGGAAGAGGGATCTTTTTCTCAATCATGTTTGGCCGTTGGCTAAAGTGAATAGTATGTGATTCTATATCGATAATTCTCTTTGCTCTTAGCGTAAGAATATCTTTAGAAATATTTATGTGAATATCTTTTTTCTGAAATCCAGGAAGGTCCACTATAACCACAAGTTCTGTGCCATCTTCATAAATATCAACTGGCGGTAATACAAACTCATAAAATTCTCTAGAGCGATTACCAATTTCCTTCATTATCTCTTTTGCGACGTAGCGACTTACACCCATAAGATATCTGTGGTCCTCTTTCTATAAATTCTTTATTTTAAATCCATCAAGTTTAGCAATATGAACCCAGAAAAATCTCAGAATTACGAATGGCAACATGATAGTTTCTTGAATTAACAATATGGAAATGAAATTAGCTAAAAAATACTAGTCTGTAATCATAATTGCATGATAGCCTGAGCTGCATTCGGGACAACAGGCGTGGTCGCATAAACATTCAAGACAATATCGGTGTGCATCATAAAAAGTGCATATACTGTCAGAGTGTAGGCAGTTTTCACAAATTACAAACTTTCTACATGGATTCGAATCTAATCTATCCACAATTTCAATAGTCTCAAATCATATATTAAGCTTTATAGTGGTATGTGTGGAAAGATTCAAAGCCACATTACAGAACTGAGATGCCACAAGAAAACAAAATAATATGCTTGTCAAATCAACAAATTATGGATAAAGATGTCCCGAATATCGATAAATTGGCAGGAATTGAATTATACTCTACAAAATTTGATGGGATTGGAGGTTCAATAAAGGCAAAGAATGAAGATTTTAAAGTCATAGAAATACTTGTTGAATCAATATCAAGTGACATATCTACAATTCCTGACAAATCTTACAAATACCCAATATTGTTATTACAAAAAAATGGATTGGATTCTAACCATGCCATAATAGAAATACTCAATCAGCTTGGAATAAAGATTAGAGTATTGGGGATTAAGGATTCTAAAGCGGTTACAACTCAGTACGCTACTTGTGAAGGCAAAAAATTTGAAGGTAAGACAACTCATACAAATTTAACATTACTTGGATTTTCAAAGCATTCCATAAAAAAATCTCATATTATGGGAAACCAGTTTGAGATAAAAATTTTAAATCCATTAAAAAATGATATTTCGGAATTTATTACTGAAATCAAGAGTATTCCAAATTATTACGGTCTTCAACGTTTTGGTAGTGAAAGACTTGTTACTCATTTAGTAGGTAGAGAGATTATTAAAAGAAATTTTAAAAAGGCAGTTGAAATATTTTTATGTCATACAACAGAATATGATACCCAATTTAGTAAAGAAATAAGAGAAAAGTGCAACGATCCAAAAAATTATGGGCATGTCATGAAGACTATTCCACGAGGTATGGACCTTGAGCGGAATCTCTTACGATCGCTTATCGATGGCAAAGGATACATAAGCACCTTAAGATCAGTTCCAATAAATATAAGGAGATTATTCGTTCATGCGTTCCAAGCGTTCATGTTTAACAAATGTTTGAGTAGTATGATAAAAAATGGGGAATCAATTAGTTCTTGTATTAAAAATGATTTTTGCTTTAAGCTAGAAAACCATTTGACATTAGGAAAATTGATGAAATATCAAGATAATAGTTTTACCAATTTAGTCCCTGCGATGCATTTGCCTGGTTATTCATTCAAATCTGCGGATGGACGTTTTGAAAGAAAATTATCCTCCTTAATGAAAGAAGAAAATATCTCCGCCAAAGATTTCTACATTAAGGAGATGCAGGAATTGAGTGTAGAAGGTGGATTCAGACAATTACCATTACTAGTAAATGATTTTTCTTATTATGATAATTTATTTGTAAAATTCAAAATACCAATTGGTTCTTATGCGACTATCTTATTACGCGAACTTATGAAACCCAAAGATCCTATAAAATCCGGTTTTTAATCCTATAATAAAGCGCTTTAAAATATTTGGAATTAAAAATTTTTATATGGAAAATTATTCATAAGGCGCCCACTTTTTGAAAGCGCTTAACTTTATCTATGCAATATAAATATGTCCTTTATTTAATGAGGAACGATGCTCGGTGGCAGGAACTTCCACAAACTCATAGAAGATGAACTAGTCAAAATCTCTAAAAACCTAGGATTGAATTATGACCTAAACGGTATACATGTATTAGAAATAACCCGTTGTAGTAGATTATCTTACTTTGAAAGAATGGATCCTCTCATCGACGAATTTTCGAATGCATTAAGCAATATATTCAAATCTTCACTCCAAAAGTTGTTAAATGGAATTACAAGAGAATATAAGATTGATGATCTTGCCATCTACGCTACTGTAGATTTAATAAAAGATAACGAATTGATAATTAATTTTGTGCCGGTTTCCGAAATACCAGATTATCCTCACCCAAAAGATCTTCTATATACTAATGCATGCATGTATGTTTTCGACAAGGAAAGTGGTTTCATTGTTTATTTTACTCCTGAAGGCAAATACGTTGAATTTAATATTTCTAAAAGTAAAAGAATGTTTGAACAAGTTGTAAGAAGAGCGAGAATTTTGAGCCTCTTGCTTAAAGAAAAAAAAACACCGGTTGTAGAGCCAAGCGAATTATGTTTTTCATGCAAGTATTACCAAAGATGCTATGGCCAACAAAAAGAATCAGAACATCTATTAGATGTTTTTGGAATTAGAAAGAAAAATTAATTGTTTGAAGTTATTTGTTTTTCTTCCTTTGAAATTTCGATCCTTTGATTATTTCTTCTTGTTCTGACCCCAAACAAGATAGCGGTAAACATTACAAAAACTCCTAGTGTGATTCCATACACTATGAATACGTCGGACATATCCTCAAAACTTTATATCATTAGCATTTAATTTTTTCTGAATAATTCATGTATTTTCATGGCCGTGGGTATATAATACTGAAGGCCTTTTCACCACCTGTTGATTGAAAGCTACCCATTTGTTTAAAGAAATAACTTCCATTCACAAGGAATTTTGAAGTATCATTATTCCTACCAATCTGAGAGACATTTTGATTATTGGCAGAATCGATTATTTTCTTATCCTTTAAAATAAGAGTGCCGTTTCCAATAACTGGAAAAATACTGTCTTGTGCATCTACAAAACCTTCAGGTCTTCGACCTATATCGCCTGAAGCAATTCTTGTAGAATTGGAATAGACATTATATGAAATTGATTCGACTATAACAGTACCCTTATTTGGGTTGAAAATATTAAAAATAATTGAAAAGTTTCCTTTTCCGTCATCAACAATTCCTGTTCTAATATCTTTAATTGATAGCTCTGGTGGTTTAGATTCTCTGATTGCCTCTTGGTTGAAAACCTTTGTGTTTGAAAAATTGAGATTGGCTAAACCTACTTTTGCAAAGTCTGTAGATTGAATATTTCCAAACAAAACTGCTGAAATAATAATAATCGATATCACTGCAATAATGATAACAGAAGCAACAATCCATTTCCTCATTATTAAGAGTCCTATATTCAAAAGATTATTTTAGTCTATGTTTATTATGTATGGTTTTATCCTTGAAATTGTTTTTTATCTGATTAATTCTTGAATTTCTGGACTTAAGATTATATTTCTGACCCAATAATCCTGTTTATGTTTATCGGGTCTAGAAGAGCTATTCTTATAGCCGCTATTGGCGCTATCGTCGCTTTTATCGTACTATTTCCCGCTATCCCAGACCTTCTTAGGGGAGGAAGTACCTTAAGAGATGTAACTATAAGTATTGATAATATTGCTGTGGAAAATTCAAGTATCGTTAACAATAGCATCCCAATAAAAGTAACATTTGAAATTCTTAATGGAGATGTTAAGACCCTCTCAACTTCTAAAATTGAGTATTCAGTTAGTGCAAATAATACTCATTTGGGGGATGGAATTCTTTCATATGAAGATGTACCACCAAATGGAAGACCACAATTGTACCCAAATTCACCCACAACAGTTCAATCAACATTCCTGCTTACCCGTTCAAGTTCAAATTCAGAATTATTTGATAAAATACATAGTGACAATTTTGTAGCCAACTCTACAGAATGGAATGTTAACGGTACTGCTCAAATAGACTCAGCGTTTACAATCTATCCAGTTGAATTTAACAGCAAACTAGGCTAACAAAAATTTTTTATTTTTCATTCTTTACGTATGCCTTTTCAAAACTAGTGACTATCCATTCCTCTAACCAAACGCATTTTGCTGGACTATAGGGGCTTGCTTCATCTTCAGAAGAACATGAGTGTTGATAAGCACAGGCGAAGCATGGAGCTCCTTCAACGCATTCAATTTGTATTGGTTTCCTATTATATTCCGCAATAGCTGATTTCTTTACCATTAGTTTGTATGTCCATCTGCCCTTGTGCAATATCTTTTCACGCAAGATGAGGGATTGTTTTTCGAGATTTCCAGCCAATCGTGATCCATCTCTGCTATCAAGAGAAAATTCCTTACAGATTTCAGTCTGAAAAACACCATCTTCACCACTCTTTAAAATTGCTTGAAAAACTTGGTCAAATAATTCATGTTTATTTTTGTACATCGTTCTTGGAAGATTAATAAATTGAGACAAAAGATAGATGTGTATCAAGCTAATAGTATAAAAATCTTGGTATTATCTATTCAATTATTATGTTTAATTGAGGGATACTGACATTTGTGGACTTTAATTAGAATTTTCTAAATCAGTAATGCTTAACTTTTAGCACATGATAGTTCAAATCACTAAATGTTTCATTTTTTGAGAGCTGTCTATAATATTTTCACTTTGCGACAGAACAAAAGAAGATACTGACAAGTAATGCCATACGGATTTATGTGCTAAAAAATAGACCAAGGATCTTACTGATTGTAATGAGAGACCCGGAAGAATATATGACCCTAACTCATAATATGGCATTTAATTTACAAGCTATTAATACAAGATTTATTGAACAGATAAACAAGTGAAAGCTCCTGTATAAATTAAAAGCTTTTAGAGCTACTGCCCTTGGATGTTAACCAATACTAAAGCCGTATCACGAAATCTTT
>JAATVM010000044.1 GCA_014523495.1 Nitrososphaerales archaeon TH1920 | reverse complement strand
CACGAAGTCGCTGGAATTCATGTTAAGAGAACATTATTCGTACCAATTGAAAATAAAGGTTTTATCCAGATACTCAATTTTGATTCTGAAAAAATTAATGAGCTTTTCACTTCAGATAATAAAAAGCAACTAACTAAAAAAATCAGAGTTCATTTCCTAATAGATGGTAACATTACCAGCTATGGTTTAGCAGCAATTTCTCAAAGTAATTTTTCAAAATATTATAAATCAGAAAATTGTCTACAGATTAGAACCATTGCAAAAAAAGGTGTTGCACATTATTTTGGAACTATTGGCATTTCTCCAAAGAATTTGAAACCTTCCAAAATACTAACAGATTCTTTTGAGAACGATTTGGAATTATCTTATGATGTAGAACTTGAAGAGGGTGTGACTAAGGAAATAGCATTAATCGGTACTGGTGATTTTACAAGTGCACAAGATTGTTTAAATGAATACAAAAACATGAGAGACAATTATCAACGACTATATGAAGAAACAAAAAATCATCACAATAATATTTCAAGGTCTACTTTTACAATAAATCATGCATCATCAAGTTCGATTTCAAGTTCAATAATTGTTAAATTGGCAAAGGCATTGAAAAAGGCAAAGACTGCACTTGAGTACCTGAAGGCAAATTATGATAACCTTGGAGAAGGCATTTGTGCTGGACTCCCAAGGTTTCCCAATTATTGGGCACGTGATACAGGGTGGTCATTAAGAGGATATTTATCGATGGGACAATATGATTTTTCCCTACGTGTAATTGAAAATTTTTTGAAACGTCAGGCAAAACATAATCAGAATGGTGCAGTGAAAGGTGAATTGCCCATGGTTATTAGTGGGAGAACATTTCTTCACAATACGACGTACGGTTCTGCAGATTCTACCTTTTTATTTCCGTGGGCAATTCGTGAGTACGTCCATGGTACCGGAAATACCCAGTATCTCACTAAAAGATGGGAGTCCATAGTTGATTTGGTTAATTCAGGCTTCCTTAAAGATATAGACAATGATGAATTAATTGAACACGGTTTTTCAGGCACTGCTGAAAAATTACCAATTCAAGATTCGACTTGGATGGATCATATTGATAGAAGGAAAAGTGCCAATGATGTGCAAGCACTATTTTATGAAAGCCTGGTAATAGGTGGCGAGTTAGCAAAGATAGTTGATGATAAAGAGCACGAGAGGACCTGGCTTTCATCTGCTCAAAAACTAAGAAGCAAAATTGACAGTGAATATTGGGAACAGAAGCTCGGATTTTACTATGATACTATTCGCAAAGATCTGACTAAAGATGACAGTATTCGTCCAAATTCTTTGGTACTTTTACTCACTGAAGTAGTAAAGGATAAGCACAAGGCAAGGTTAGTCCTCGAAAGATTAGAAAGGGATGATATGACTACATCTTGGGGTATGAGGTCATTGAGTAGTTTGGATCCAAAGTATCATCCTACACTTTATCACGACGGTGCTGTGTGGCCACTTATCACTGGTTGGGCCGCAATAAGTGAAATAAAGAACCAAAGAACTCAACAGGCACTTGAGTATCTTTCTGTAATGGCTGATCGTATTATTTCTGAAAATGGCATGTACGCGGAGACATATCGTGGTGACGGAGCAGAGCCCTTTAATTCATGCATTCTTCAAGCGTGGTCAGTTGGATTATATGTCTATGCGCTGCGTGAATTAATGTTGGGTATAAAACCAAACATGATTAAAAATAATATCTGTCTGGAACCCAAATTACCTGACTCGATTAGATCGGATTTTAACAACATTAATTTTGATCACTTTATTAGTACCAACGAGGGTCTAAATAAGATCAGCATTTCGGTTAGACCTGATAGAGACAGAATTACTATTATACCAGAACGAAATGATATAAAATTGCCCGAATTCTCGAGTACGACTTACTCCATAGACGTACAGAGAAACAAATCGACATATTGAGCATTAGAATCTGTTTATCCCATATTCTTCATGGTATTACAAATCATTAACTCTGAGCTGCTTTGTCGTTGGTTTCAATAGTCATCATCGCTACTAGAAAGATATTAACCTCGATCATTCCTTGCAATCAAATTATGTTTTCAGAATCAAATTATATGTTAAAATTAGACTTATTGATTTGAATGATGAGTAGTTAGTTGATACTTATAGATGAGGAAAAAATTTTTTCCACAATTAGTGAAAAAAAGCCACGCTCGATTGCTTTAGACGGTCCAGATGGAATTCTAAAGAAAATTCAAAGCTGCGCGCACAAGTTGACAGAAAAATACAATATTCCAGTATACGTGATTGGAGACACGTCTTGGGGGTCATGTGATCTCAATATTCATGCCGCAGAAATGTTAGGTGTGGACATTTTGTTCAACATTGGACACACAATATCAATGGAGAAGTTTGGAGATAAGGTGATAATGGTAGATGCTTTTGATGATGTAGATTTTAGTAAAATTGCAAAAAGATGTGCAATTGATTTAAGAAAGAACAATTTCAGGAAAATTTCTCTTGTGACTAACAGTCAATATCTTCAATCTGTGCAAAAAGTAAAGGAGATTTTTGAATTTCATGGATATGATGTAATTATTGGCAGAGGTAAAGGCCATCTCAATGACGCCCAAGTATTTGGTTGCGAGTTCTACCCAGTTCATGATATCAAGGATCAAGTGGACGCATACCTATTTTTAGGACAGAGTATCTTTCACTCGGCAAGTATTGCAATCGTTACTCAGAAACCTACTTTCATGTTGGATCCTTACTTCAATGAATATTCAGAGGTTAGTGATATTGCACAAAAACTCGAAAAAAAAGCATTATTGTCGATATATAAAGCGCAAGATGCGAAAACTATTGGCATAATCATTGGATTAAAAGAAGGACAATTTGCAAATATTAGGGCATTAGAACTTAAACGATTGCTGGAACAAGAAGGGAAAAGGATCTTGTTAATCGCTATGACTGAAATTACAGATGAACGTCTATTATCTTTTCAAGATATAGATGCTTTTATTCAAGTTGCGTGTCCGCGAATAGGAACAGATAATCATTTTCATAAACCAGTATTATCAGTTCCCCAAGCAATTTCACTCATTAAATTACTAAAAGGTGAAGCACCACAGGGATTTTTACAGATAAAACACTGGTTATGAGTAATTGGTTAACGATGTAACAATTAAATGCGGTAGTAGCCTACCGGTACCACTATAGAAGAAAAGTCCAATCTCAAGCTCTGCAAGATCAATCACGTAGACGTGCTAGCATGGATATGCTGCCTTAGGATTGCACCCTCCCGGACCTCATCCATTTCGACAATTCACAATCAAGCACATGCCTTCGCATATATTGTTGCTCATACCCATCCGACACGGCGTGGTTTCATATCAGCAAAGCAAGCAGGAACTTCACATCTAAAGATTTACCCAGTAGTTACTGATCCCAGCATAAAGCCGATTTCCGGTGTGGGGTACGGCTAACACCCCAATCTTCCCTACTACCGCGATAAATATTACAAATTTTAGATATATTTGTGTATCCTGTATTCGTAAAATTGAATTCTGTCTTCTTTGCTCAAGCCAAAGTTAATCTATTAACTAATTTCTTTTAACGAACAGACTCAATGTATGACATACTGAACATATATTGTTTGACGAGTCTCTATTACAAACTAAACACTGTTTGCGTTCTTGATTAATAGCATTAGGTGTAGACTTTACTTTTTTTGCAATCTTTAGGATTGAATTGTAGGCATTATATTTAATCCCCGGGTGAATATTCTCAAGGCTGTTTAAGTGGCTTCTAAAAGCACTTCTTATGCTTTCGTCTTTATATGGGCATTCTTCTGATTGAAAAGGGATATTCAGATGAATGGCGTACAGCACAAGTTCCTTCTCGTAAATCTCCATTAAAGGTTTAATCTTTTTTAGGCCACTGCTTCCATATTCCACTGGTTCTGGATATGTCCAACCAATCCTTTCAACGTCTCCGGCAAACAAATTAATAAAAAAAGTTTGAATATAATCATCCAAATTATGTCCTGTTGCGATTACATTCGCCCCACAAGACTCCGCAAGCAAGTCAATCGCCCTTCTTCTAAAGGTTCCACATATAGAACAAGATGAAATTTTATCTGATGGTCGTACTTCCATTGCCTTATCCATTGATAAACCAAAAAGTTCCCTGAAACTTAATACTCTACTTTCAACACCTATATTCGAACAAAAATTTTTTACGATGTGCAGAGATTCATCACGATATCCCTCAATTCCCTCGTCTACAGTAATGGCTATTAACTCAGGGTTTACATCACTGAGTATATTTTTTAATATATTCAAGAGCGTAAGGCTATCTTTACCCCCTGATACAGCAACTGCCACTCTATCACCATGTTTTATCATCGAAAATTTGGATAATGTTTTTTTGGCTTTATATTCTACTGATTTGATAAAGCATTTGTTACACAATAGTTCTCCAGAATACTGCCTAAAGTATATTGCATTGTTTTTCTTGCACTTACTACATTGTTTCGACATCCGAATAAATATTCTCTAAGGAGACTCATCATTAATACTTTTTACCATCCATCTTTGAATCTAGTCGTTAGAGGTAAATTACGCTAAAATTTTTCTAAAAGCATTTAAGTATATAATTATAACTTAGTTTTTGATTTGACCGCAAGCCATGATGTTATTGATGAGATTAATCTCAAAATCATTAACATTCTGAACAATGACTCATCTCTACCATTTGTAGAAATCGCAAAACAAATTGGAATATCCGACGCCACTGTGCATATAAGAGTTAGGCGGCTACTTGCTGCAGGAATAATTAAAAAATTTACTATCTCATTAGACAACAATAAACTTGGTTATGATCATCTTGCATTTATGGGCATAAACATAGAACCAGGAACTGCCGATGAAGTAACAAATAACCTTTCAACTATAGAGGAAGTCCTAGAAATACACGAAATGCATGGTAGATTTGATCTTCTACTAAAAATAAGAGCAAAAGACTTGGAAGAGATGCGTGATATAGTTGTAAACAAAATAAGAAAATTGCCCAGGATTATTGAGACCGAGCTAATGACCGCCTTAAAAACAAGAAAGGAAGATCACATGGTACCAATAAGGGACGCTCCTACTTAACTAGAATTTAATTCCTAATTTTTCTAACTACATTCTCTGCTTATCTTTCTTTGAAGATGTCCACCAGTCAAGATAGTCATCATGATATTTTTTCCTATCATTACCTTCATCTCTAAATGTTTTGTCTCTTAGTTCATCCATTTTTTCTCTGGAAGCAAAAAGTCCGCAGCTTTTGCATATGAAATTTTTAGTAGCAGTATCCAACTTTAGTTCCCCACCACATTCAGGGCAAAAATTAGACAATCTATTTATTATTAGACAGACCCGATAAAAAATGTTACGTGATTCTTATATCAATTTTACATCTAAATTGAGTTATCGTTTCAATAAAAAATGATATCGGCTAATCATATGATGAAATAAAGTCAACCAATTCTTTTATCATAGATCCCATTCTATATGTACTGGGCATAACATCTACCTTTATCTCGAATTTTTCTAACTTCCTTGAAGTAGAGGGTCCTACAGACACAACAAGCACATAGCGGTTTAGCCAATCCTTTAGTGAATCGACCTTACTATTTTTTCTTGCGAATTCAAAGAACTCATTAACTGCAGGGGGACTTGTGAAAGTGATTGTATCTATAGAGCCTGACGTAATATCTTCAATTAGTTTTCTAATTTTCTCTTCAGTTGGTGCTACGTAATCATATCCCATTTCTTTTAGCATATTTGCATTTTCTTGTTCAAGATTTATAGAATAAGAATAAGATGAAAATTCAAACACTTTTGAACCTAACGATTCAAGTTTTCTTTTAAATAAATCAGAAAAGTCGCCATGCCATAATATTCCAATATTTTTATTCTTAAGATCAAAATTTCTTATCAAGTCAAATACTCCTTCAAGCGTATTCATATTGGGAACAAAGTTGGTCGCTATACCGAATTTCCTTAATTCCATAGCTGGCTTGTTACTCCTTGCTATAACTATAGTGTCACGTAATCTTTCAATCACGTTTTCTAATTGGTGCAATTCCTTAAGTTTTTGAAAAAGGTTGAATACTCCAACACCTGTCATAAAAATGAAAAAATGGATATTCTCTTGAACGATTGTTTTTAAAAATCTATTGCCATAAGAAATCGGAGGAATGTTATTTATGATTCCTATGGTTGGAGCTATGTAGGGAACTCCCCCGAATTTTCGAACTATGTTAGCAAGTTCAAACGCTCTTCGACTTGACGTTATGGCAACAGTAATTCCACGTAATGACATGCAACAATCATGGGATTCAAGAATAATTAAAACTTGAGGTATGGAGGTTTTAATTGAATTTCTATTTTTAATTTAGTCGCTGTAGCTAATCGAATATTCCATATTCAAAATTCTAAAATTAATAACGGTGCATGGACTTTTTTCTTCATATCCATGATTTGGATCCGTTCGCCCGTCAAACGCCATGCACCTTTTCAATGAAATTAGTCAATTGAATTAAACCTTTTTGATTTGTAGGATTCCCGAAATTCCATCTATAATTCCTTCATCATAATTCTCAAATTCTGGAATATCTCGGTCTCTACAAAGTTCAAGCAGTGGTATATTCGCAATTGCACATCCTGATGCAGTTGTTATATCAGCCTTTAAGGTACATATTATCGCTGACGGCGACACACTATTGGATTTCAACGCAAAAATTGAATAAGCACCAACACTACTTCCAACCGAATACGGAAAAACTAAAACGTGGTTCTTAAGAGAACGTCCACACAAATCATGATTCTTATCTGTTATCATTCCGGTAGAATGATCTACTGATGATAGAAAGTTGATAGGTTGCTTTGTTGCCAGAAGCCTTCCACTTGCCCTCCCACCTACAATTACTTTACATTTTATATAGTTCATGGTAAACTTCTTTACTTTGTATGTTCCCTAATTATGGATCTCAGATCATTTAGACATACTGATACGCCATTAGACTTGTTGAGATAGTGAGCTGCTTTGACACTGTTTGTTATTACACCATCATATTCTTCATGGGTTAATAGGGGTGATAAACACGTACAAGCATCACAGATCAAATTTGCTTCAGCATTTTCAAGTCTCTGAGCAATTCCAGAATTTGAAGCCTTCTCGTATATAGAACGTGGACAGAAGATCATACATTTTTTGGAAAACTTTTTATCACCAATCATATCTGATAATAACTTTAATTCGTACATTCCAAGTTGAGGACTCCCTAACGCTATTACATCTCCAGATTCAGTAGTATTGAGTTCATCCATTACTGACTTTGCTTCTTCTTTACCAAATGATATACTTTCACCATTTATTACCCTATTAGAGAACATTCCGCATGCACCCGATGTACCCAATGCAGCCGCCAAAGATTTGGTCTTATACATGTCTATGTTACTAGTGTGATCGCCAAATGAAACACAGCTTTCTTTCACAGATTTGCCAGAAAAATATCCCAAAACTCCGTAATCCAATTCTGTATTGAGCTCGGTTTCTACCTTAATTTTGATTTTTGGATCTCTTATACTGTTAATTCTAAGATCTGAATAAGGCGCTTTCCCAGTTACCGCGCTTGCTAAGGCACTAAGGGAACTTTCTTTATTGGTATGTAAACCAAACACAGAATTCGCCATTACTGCTGCGTTAGTTTCTGCAAAACTAACATTGTGTTCCCTATCTGGTAATTGAAATATTTCATATGGGATACAAGAAAAAGAAGGAATTGATCCCATTTTCTCATAGGCTTTGACTATTTCACCCTGCTGTCTTTTGAAATTATTAGATAGTCTCGTTTTTTTGTGACTGTCATATCCCATTGGATTTATTGTAGTGGGAACTACAAAACTTGCCTCTTGACTATATTTTGTAAGAAAGTTGACTCCTGACTCCCCTATTGTATTATAATTTACACCAGAAAGGTGGACCCAGTCTACTGGAATTAGTCTTTCTGCATTGGTTGCTTTACCTATTGACAATAATATCTTATATGCTATTGAAATAGATTGACCATGCTTCTCATCTAGCGCATCCTCTTCCTCTCTAGTTAAGTGCATAATCATTATAGTACCTCTGGACTATAATAATCATGGGCGTGTATTGACAGTAATGTGCTTTTTTGCAGACATTGAATAGAATAAATAGAGATTATAATTACCATATTACCATGGAATGTGCAGTATACGATACATATGTAACAAGAAAAGATGGAAAGATTATGCATTTTGACGTTATAGTGGAAGCTTCAACTCCACATGAAAAAGCAATAGGATATGGGAAGGAATACCTGAAAAATACCGGTGAAGAAGGACAAAAAATAACACAAGAGGAATGTCAATTTTGTCACGTGCAAGAAGCACCTAAAATAGTTGAAGACAGCATACAGCAAAGTGGCTACTTTATACAAAAGATGGAAGGATGTCCTTAGAAAATAATACCAATTCGTTTTTCATTTTTTGTGCATTGGTTTAGTCCGGACCAAGTGGTTTAACATCAAATCTAGATAAACATTTTAAATTTTGCAAGAAACAATTAAAATTTAATTATTATTTCTAACATCATATTGTATCATGGAGAAAACAGGATACATTATGATTTTGTTCTTTCCTTTCCAACTTTGGTTCTTTCTTACATATGTCCATACTATACGGACATCTGTTGAAAAAATTACAACCGCGTTCAGTAGCCACTGAATCAAAATTTTTTATTCTAATTATTTTTTCTTTGTCAATATTCTCAAATTTAGGTTCAGAAACAGCATCTAACAAAGCTTGGGTATATGGATGAAGGGGATTCGACAACACTTTATCTATTGATCCACTTTCGACTATCTTGCCAGCATACATGACGGAGATCTCGTCTCCAATGTACCTTGATGTTGTCAGATCGTGTGTAATGTAGAAAATGGTTATTTTACGATTAACACTTAATTGCTTTACTATCTGCAGTATCTGTGCTCTAATTGAAACATCAAGCATAGAAACAGGTTCATCCGCAATAATTAACTTAGGTTCGATAACTAGGGATCTGGCAATAGCGACTCTCTGTCTTTCGCCACCAGATAACATATGGGGATACTTTTCAGCGAATTCTGTGGATGGTTTAAGGTTTACCTCTTCTAAAACAGTCAGGATCTTTTCAGTACGTTCTTCTTTTGAGTAGTTTTTATAAAAAATATCAATTGGTTCTTTTATGATATCAAATACTTTCATTATTGGATTAAGTGAACTATATGGATCTTGGTGAATCATTTGTGCCTGTTTGCGAAAATCCCTGAGTTCTCGACCTGTCTTTTTGGTAATATTACTACCATTGAAAATAATTGAACCTGAATCTGGATCTATAGCGCGCAAGATTATTCTAGCCAATGTAGTCTTACCAGAACCAGATTCACCTACCAAAACGGAAACTCGTCCCTCTGCAATGAGTAGACTTACACCGTCTAATGCTTTTTTATAATTTTTTTTACCAAAATTCGAAAAGGAAAAAATATTTGTCTTTATTGGGAAATATTTTTTGACATCTTGCACTTCTAAAATATTCTTCAAAAACCGTGAATATTGATGACAATAGTAATTTAAATGATTTGCAGCTCTACAATTGCATAAGTTTCATCTATTTAATTTTCAAGAATTTTTAGCGGTTTCAATAAAGTTACCATGACCAATATATGATTGATCCACTTTTCCATCCTCCATTACTGTCTTGCCCCTCACAATAGTCATTACAGGCCATCCTCTTAGCTTCCAACCATCATATATAGTATAGTCAGAATGAGAATTTAATATATCAGGACTTACCGTTTGTTCTTTTTCCAAATCGACGATTGTTAGATCGGCATCTGACCCTTCCATAATGGTACCTTTTCTTGGAAAAAGTCCAAATATTCTTGAAGCATTAGCGCTGCAAATTTCAGATATTCTAATAAGATCAACTCTTTTCTTATTTACTCCTTCACTTAGCATTACTGGAAGCATTGTAGCTAGTCCAGAAAATCCTGAAGGCGCATTCCAAAAATTTCCATTAGCCTTTTTTCTTTCTAGGTCATTAGCAACGTGATCTGTCCCTATAGTATCGATAATACCAGATTTTACAGCATGCCATAACTTCACAAGATTTCCTTTTGATCTTAGAGGTGGGACTACCTTGCCCCTAATATTATCATAATCAGTACTATGTGTCAGATAATGAGGACACGTTTCAATCCAAATTTTTAGGTTCTTATATAATTTTTTATTTCTGTAAATTTCATATAGAGCTTCTGATGAACCAATATGAACAAAGTACAGATTTGGTTCATAATTCAAAGCAACATTCACTATTTTTTTGATTGAACTGATTTCTGCTGATTCTGGTCTTAATGACGACCATAACTTGAGGAGATCTGAGTCTATGTGTTCATTCATCTTGCGCATTTCTTTTATATTTCTAGAACATTCTGCATGGTCCTCTGCGTGGACTAATATTATAGAATTTAAGGCTGAACCATTCTTTATAATATCCGTTAGTAACCTATCGGTCATATCTACTTCAATTTCTTTAAGCGAGTTATTGCCTGGATCCGAATCAGCTAGAATTTTTTTTAGATCAGATCCTAAATTCATATATATTTTAAAAGAATTAATTCCTACACTTTTTAGGAAACTCATATCCTTAAGTTGACTAGGATATAGAATTGAAGCATGTACTGCATAATCGGTTATGTGAGTATCCTTGCTTACATTAAGATGGTTCACAATTCTTCTATAGCTACCGCCGAGTCTGATCATTCGCATAATTGTCGTCACTCCACCAGTCACGGCGGATGTGGATTCCGTTATAGCAGCATTATCTATTGGAGTATAAACTCCATAATGGACATGAGGGTCAATAATTCCTGGTAGAATGTATTTATTCTCTGCATTAATTACCCTGTCAGTACTTACATCTCCAATTGTTTTTCTTAATGCTTTTACTTTTCCATTTTCAAT
>JAATVM010000043.1 GCA_014523495.1 Nitrososphaerales archaeon TH1920 | reverse complement strand
AGCTATAGCAGTTACGTTGGGTTCAGGAGCTATAGCAGTTACGTTGGGTTCAGGAACATTAGCTTCATCAGGAACATTAGCTTCATCAGGAACATTAGCTTCATCAGGAACATTAGCTTCATTAGGAACATTAGCTTCATTGGTTCCATTCTTCATCGCTTTTGTTACGAATTCTTTGGCTTCATCTTCTGTGAACTTTCCTGTTTTCACAAGTTCATTAATCAAATTGTTTTCTTCATCATCCGCAGTTGATATACCATTGGAAGTTGATGTACCATTGGTTCCGGTAGATGCAGATGTGCCGGTATCCGTAGTAGAAGTCATAGTAGTAGTAGGAACGCTACTATTTGAGGAAAGCTTGTTTTTGAAAAAGTTTACATCCTCAACACAGTGTACCACATCTTTATCAGCAAGATTATCCCCTACTTTTGCTGCTAGGTCTATACAATCTTGCATATTTTCATCTGCATCGTCATAAATTTCGGAGGCTTTCATCGATTGTATAGGTATATCTTCTATTTCTTCATCACCATTTTTTACGGCATCTGCAAATTCTTGGAGATCATCATAATTTTCCAAAAGTTGTTGTTCTTTATGCAAGGCTCGTACTGGAATGATATTGCCAACAAAAAAGAATGTTTCAAGAGTAATAATTATTATTACGAGAAGAGATGTTTGTATTGATTGTTGTTCGTTCACCATTTTAAAATTCAAAATCACCATAAATAAATTTTTATGGATATTTATGAAATATGTTGCTAAAATATGAGATAAAGAACGTTAATCTTTCAATATAAATTGGCTCATACGACATCAATAATTCTGCTTTTGAAATTAATGTAAATTTATTATATTAATTATGAAAATATTATTTCCTCAAATACAATTAAATTATAAATAATATTACTAGCGATATTCAGATCATAATATCATATATTCATAAGTTTATATCATAATGATACATTCACCGCATGGAAAATACTAATTATATGGTTATAATGTAATATCTATGATTTCATGATGTGGGGTCTAAAATTCATGTCAAATTTGATTCACAAACGACCAGACCAAACCTTTATCTTTATTTAAACTTTTTCCTGTTTGATTTTGATAATTTTAAAAGGTTTCTAGCCTGTTCTATACCAGTAACAGGTAAACTTTTAGAATCTATGAGTAGACGAATAAGCAGAAGGACTAAATCATTTGCTACTCGATCATAGAAACCGCAAAGTACGCAGACGAAATCGAGATTATCAATTCTAATTTAAGGCGGTGTCTCCGAAACAGAGAAGATAAGATCTGTTATGTTCCCATTTATATTCTTTAAATCTGTACGAATCTGAGCCAAAAGTTCAAGTGCAACAGTAGAATTTCCACTTTCTATTGCCTTTTCTGTCTCATTAACATGCTGCGTAGTGGATTGAATTAATGCCGAAATGTCCTCAGTATCTATATCCTCTGTTGGAGCTGTTAAGATGTCCGATGAAGCTGAGGAATAATGGCTAAAAGTCCAAGGAGCGAAAAATAGCAGAAAAATGATTGCATAAGCAAATGCAGAAATAACGGTTTTCTTTGACATCAACATTGAAGTAAACAAAAAAACCTGTATAAAAATATTCGGTAATTTTTCGCATGTGGGCAACAACAAAATATGTAGCTCAACATTTTCGTACACTAATTCGTAATTAAATAGTAATTTCAAAAACTTGAATAGTCTTTGTCAAAAAAAATGACAAATAACGATTTGCGTCAACTACCACAATTTCTGTATTTGACAACAAATGGACATAAGACAACAAGACAGCATACAATCAGGATTGTGCAGTCTAGCATAAGAGAACATTTCATCAAACATCTTTCTGTCTTTCTTATCCAGTACAGATCTAAATGGTCTCCACTTTCCTTCTTCGATCTCTGATGCAATTCTAAACGAGGGTATTGTTCTACCCATAGTACAGTTGCTTATGTAGAACTGTTAAATTTAAAACCTAAATCACGGAGTGGAGAGCAATAGAATAGAAGACGTTACTCATTTGGAATATCAATGTACAAATTGGGTTAGTAGAAGTTGGTATTGGGTTTGGAAGACTGAGCTAGATTTGACGTGATAGTTAACAGATAAGCATAACAGAACCGGTGGGAAGCGGATTTGGTTGCATGATGAACAAGAAACAACCAATTGTCCCACCCGTTGTATTTGAATGTGTATATGCACTTATATAAGTGTATCTACACACATCTATCTTATATTATCTATAATGATTATGAGGCAAGCTTTTTATTAGTAATAAGTGTATGTTAACCCAATTAGGATTGAAGAAACAAGATCTCAATACAATACTAGAACAGGGAATGTCGGTGGATGCATGTACGTGTGGCGAGCTACGGAAAGCAGCTAGAGCAGTGACATTGCTTTATGATAAGGCGTTTAAGACTAGCGGATTATTATCCACGCAACTGGGTATACTGTATGTCATCTACAGCTCTGATTCCATAAGAATTTCACAAATTGCAGAGGAGCTAGGGATGGATAGAACGACTCTTACTCGAAACCTATCGGTTTTAGAGAGGCAGGGATTCATCATGATCTCATCAGGCAAGGATCATCGAACAAGAATAGTGACAATTACTTCCAAAGGGCGTAACTCTATAGCCAATGCTATTCCTCTTTGGAATGAGATTCAACGCGAAGTAAAACAGCAAATGGGTGAGAAGGCATGGCATGAATTAATACAAAGTTTATCACAATTTGTGAAGATAGCCGAGCGGTTGTTACCACCAGAAAAAAACTAATCATAGAGGCATAGTGGAACACAGTTCACAGAACATAAAATATTAATTTAACATAAATAAATCAACTTTATTTTAGGGATTGATTGCTCTATTACTTATAATTGCAACACTATATTGGATGTTCAGGATGGAGTTATACATCATGGCAGGATCCCTTCTACTCTTCAAATATAGAGAATAAATTAAGGCTCCCATATTATTCTCAAGTCTTTAACTACGTAGAGATTGATTCTACCTTCTAAAGAATTCCTAGTAAATTTATGATAAGTAGCTGGAATAGGAGGACACCTGAAAATTTTAGATTTACTGCCAAGTTTCTCAAAGTAATAACACATGAAAAGAGGTT
>JAATVM010000042.1 GCA_014523495.1 Nitrososphaerales archaeon TH1920 | reverse complement strand
CAAGTTTGTTGTCAAGACCACATCAAATTTTTGAGGATTCCTAATTAGATTCATTGCAAACGCATCAACATATGATTCACTAAATTCTACCTCGGGGTATTTTTTTGCAATCTCCTTACTAATTTTAGAGAACATACCATCTCCAACTCTCATAACGTTTGATTTATGAACACAAGTAACATTTCTTTTAGTATTTCTTCGTAATGCTTCTTCAAACGCATATTCTGCAATTTTTTTACATGCCTGCGCTGTTGTTAGTCTTAAACCTATAACTGCATCGTCCCCTACGGGAAATTCCCATCCCAAATAAAGATCCTCAGTATTTTCTCTGACAATCACTAAATCCACAGATGGGTGAAGAGATTTTACATTTGGATATGATTTCGCAGGTCTGACATTAGCGTAAAGATCGAAATACCTTCTTAAAACAAGAATTACATCTGCCGCGTGTTCTCCCACAGGCGCCTTAAGACATACGTCTGATTTTTTAACGCTATCAAATGAAAAATCCGGGAGAGCCTTATTGTGTTTGAGCAAAGCATTGTCTCCGGCTTCTACGTTAACTATGTCAAACTTGATTTCAGAATAATCACTAATCTTTTCGAGCAATTCCTTTCCTGAATTTGCAAGGTCAGGACCAATTCCGTCGCCATTAATTAATGAAATAGAATATCGTGTCAATACATATGAACCTAAACTAAGTAGATTTTAATTTTTTGAATACAGTACCTTTCTTAACATTAGTTTATTTATCGCGTCTATCATTGCCTCTACTGATGCGACTACGACATCTTCTCCTGATTTTCTGGAAGAAACAACGTTACCATTTAGGTCTTCAGCCTTAATAGTAACTTCTGCTTGTGCATCTGAGCCTCCTGTTATAGATCCAAGCCGATATTCTCTTATGCGTATATTCGCCATTTCCACTGCAATTTTTTGTATCGCTTTAAGTGCAGCATCTACAGGACCGACCCCTGTTTCTGAAGCAATTAGATCTTTTCCATGGGCGTTTAATCTTATGACTGCTGTGGGTATGATATTCATACCGGTAACAATATGAAAATCATAAAGCTTGAATTTTTCTTCAAATTTAGTATTGCCCATTACTTCGCCTGCAATTGATAAGAGTTGAGAAGTAGGAATAGACCTGCCTGTGTCGGCTATGTCTTTTTGCTTTTCAATAATTTTGTGTAATTGTTCCTCTGTAGGATCAATTCCAAAATCACTCAAAATTGCGCGAATTCCGTGAGCTCCTGCATGTTTCCCGGCTTGCAGCCATCTTTTTCGACCTACTAGTTCAGGACTTATCGGTTCATAAGTTAATGGATTATTTATAATGCCGTGAGTATGAATGCCTGATTCATGACCAAAAGCATTCTCTCCAATTATTGCCTTATTTGGTTGGACTATTACACCCATTGTATTTGAAACGAATTTTGAAATTTCATATAACAGGTTTATTTTTATATTGTGTTTTTTAGAATATAGACACTGCAACGCCATAACAAATTCCTCCAGAGATGCGTTTCCTGCCCTTTCTCCGAGTCCATTAATAGTAACATGTGCGCAAGATGCCCCTGCATTAATTGCAGCAATCGAGTTTGCAACGGCTAGTCCAAAATCATTATGACAATGAACACTAATTGGAGTATTCATCTCTGATCTTATTTCGTTAACTAATGAGGTAATATATTCTGGAGTTGAATATCCAACGGTGTCTGGAATATCAATTCTATCAGCGCCTGCTTCAGTCACAGCCTTGAAGACATCAATAAGAAATTTTCTATCAGATCTTGTTGCATCTTCTGCAGAGAACTCTACTTTTAATCCATTAGTCTTTGCGTATTCGACTGCCCATAGTGCTCTTTCCAAAACCTGTTGGCGGGACATTTTTAACTTGTATTGCATATGAATATCAGAGGTCGCAATAAAGGTATGAACATAATTGACACCGCAGTCAATTGCAGAATCAATGTCTGACTGAACCGTTCTTGCCAAGGCACAGACTTCTGTATCCAGTCTCTGTTTTACGATTTTCTTTATTCCCTCCTTTTCACCCTGAGATACTACCGGAAATCCAGCTTCGATCGTATCGACTCCCAATTCAGATAGTTTAATTGCAATAGCCAATTTTTGTTCAGGCCTAATAGAAACACCAGGTGTTTGTTCCCCGTCCCTCAGCGTTGTATCAAATATTCGAACTGTCTGAGCTTCCATACATTATTCTCCTCTCTTAAGAGCTGAAACACCAGTTCGTGCCATCTCTACTATATCATATTGAATAATTAGATTCTTAAATGCATCTATTTTGTCAGGGGTTCCGATGACTTCTACGGTTACCGATTCCTTCCCAATATCCAAGATATTTGCTCTAAATACATTAGCAAAATTGATGATCTCATTTCTATTTGTGAAATCTTTCGCCTTTATTTTTATCAGGGCTAACTCTCTATAAACAGTATTATTTATGTCTAGAACCTCT
>JAATVM010000041.1 GCA_014523495.1 Nitrososphaerales archaeon TH1920 | reverse complement strand
CCAACATCAGATGGTGCAAATCCAACATCAGATGGTGCAAATCCAACATCAGATGGTGCAAATCCAACATCAGATGGTGCAAATCCAACATCAGATGGTGCAAATCCCTCTAATACTCCATCATAATATGATTGTTCTAGAAAGGCAGTCCTGAATTGACTCTGTTATTTTCAACCAATGGTTTTCGACCATGACTACAAAGCGTGACTATTACGAAGTTTTGAACGTCGATAAGAATGCTACTAAAGAAGAAATCAAAAATAAGTACAGGAAATTAGCTCTCCAATATCATCCTGACAGAAATAAGAGTTCAGGAGCAGAAGAAAAATTTAAAGAAATATCAGAAGCGTACGCCGTTCTATCAGATGATGAAAAAAGAAAAAAATATGATAGATATGGTCACTTGGGGTCGGAGGAAGTCTTCAGAGGATCAGAATCAAATTTTGACGAAATTTTCAGAGATATTGGGTTTGGCGGAATTAGAGATATTTTTGAGCAATTTTTTGGAGGTGGATTTTCTACCAGAAATAGAAGCGACCCATTTGGATTTGGTTTTAATTTTGGAAGGACTAACAAGGGTGAAGACACAGTTATTGATCTGTCACTCACTCTTGAGGAGGTAATAAACGGAAAGAATGAAACAGTTGAAGTTCCATCATTAGAAAAATGTTCAATATGTAATGGAAGTGGTTGTTATCCTGGTACAAAACCTAAGAAATGCACTACGTGTAATGGCCTTGGACAAACCAAAAGAGTCTTTAACGAAAATCGATTTTCAACTTTTGTTACTGTGGAAACTTGTAGAAATTGCAGGGGAATGGGAGAGATCATTGAAAAACCATGTAGAAATTGTGAGGCGTCAGGAAAGGTCCCAGCCAGAAAAAAAATACAAATCGAGATACCACCGGGGATTGAAGATGGAATGACACTGCAGTTACAAGGTAGAGGAATTTCGTATGAAAATGAAAGCCCGGGGGATCTGTTTATCCGAATTCATATTAAGCCTCATCAAATTTTTGAAAGGCTTGAAAATGGCGATATACTTTATTCTCTAAAACTCAAATTTACAGAGTTGGTATTAGGTACAGAGATTGTAATACCGACGCTATATGGAGGAGAAAAGTTGAAAATTCCTGTAGGAACGCAAACTGATTCAATTTTCAGATTAAGGGGAAAAGGAATACCGGTACACGGTCAACGTTCCAAGGGGGATCAAATTGTAAAGTTAAAACTTGACATACCCACAAAACTTACAGAAAGACAAAAATGGTTAATCAAAGAATTGGATGATACAAAAAATATTTAGATTTATAGAGCCTTTAATATTTATATTTAATTAATCAAGATAGCATATATGTCAACTCCGTTTGATGAGTGGTTTGGACGAAGAAGAACAAATTCATGGTTTCCTGATGTAGATTCCATGATGAAAGAAATGGAAAAAATAATGCAAGAAGCTGTCAAAAATATGGATCAAAATCTTCCAAAGAATCTCATAAGAGAACGGAAACTTGATGACGGATCTGTTGTGCGTGAAATGGGTCCGATAGTATATGGATATTCTTTCAAAATTGGAGAGGATGGTAAACCAGTTGTCCGAAAATTTGGAAATCTAAATACTTTCCCAAGCTCACTGAGTGGTAGGTTTTCAGTCAGCGAGCAGAGGGAACCCGTGGTGGATATAATAAAGGATGTTGACAAACTGAAAGTTATTGCAGAACTACCTGGTGTAAGTAAAGGAGATTTGAGGATAACGGCTAATGAAACTTCTTTGACTATAGAATCTGTTTCAGGAGAAAGAAAATACAACAAGAAAATAGAACTTCCTGATAAGATTGCTCCATCTTCGGGTAAATCAACTTACAAAAATGGAATATTGGAGGCAACTTTCAAATTAAAAGACTCAAAAGACCATGGTGTTTCAATTAATGTGGAATAAGTTGGATTATTTTTATTTTCAATATCCAATAATTTTCTTGTCCAAAAATTAAATTTGTAGTAATACAGCATACCTAATTGGCGATATTGAAAATATTTCTTCATGAGCGCAGTAGAAGCCGTTCAAGTCACTAAAAAATATAAAGGATCAGAATCCTTTGCCTTAAACAATATCTCATTAAATATTGAAGCAGGAAGAATTTTCACTCTTCTTGGTAGAAATGGAGCAGGAAAAACTACATTTGTAAGAATTTGTGCAACACAGTTATTACCAACTTCTGGAACTGTAAAAATATTTAATAATGATCTTATTAAAGATACTGAAAAAATAAGAAATTATATTTCTATCGTGCCACAAGAAGGAAGACCTTTGCGTGCGCTTACACCATGGGATCATGTCTATTATTGGCTGAGAATTAGAGGACTGAATAAATATGAATCATCAGAAAGAACAAAAAAGGTTCTTCGCGATTTTGAGTTATATGATGTAAGAAATAAACCTTCCATGTATCTTTCTGGAGGAATGAAACAGAAAATATTAGTAGCGATGGCCATGGCTACTGAATCTAAGTTACTTTTTCTAGATGAACCCACGATTGGACTTGATCCCGTGTCTAGACGTCAAATCTGGAAAGCAATAAAAGAGAAAAAGGAGAGTGGAACAACCATCATGCTTACAACACATTATATGGATGAGGCAGAAGTATTATCCGATGATATAGTCATCATAGATAAGGGGATCGTCATTGCACAAGGAACGATTTCAGACATTAGAAATAAGATAAAAGAAAATATCAAGATAGAGATTTCAAAATCTGGCATGGACATGGAGACATTGAAATCATATGGCTCTGTAATTGATACTGGAGCAGATATACTAAAACTTTTCACATTTGAATCCAACATTCAGGAATTATCAGGCATTGCAATAAAGAAAAATCTTTTTTTCAAGGTATCACCCATTACATTAGATGACGTATTTGTTTCTCTTGTAGGATCCGAGCCTAATAATTCCGATGATTCACATGTGAATTAGTTCTCAGTATTTGGGTACACTGTGGCTACTGCATTCTTGAGGAAGGTATAATATTCAGTTGGCGTTAATGTTCCATTTTGATTTAATACTAAATTAAAGCTGGCAGTAGGTGCATCATTATAATCCCATTTCCAATAGGCAGAGCCAGATACGTTTTGGTTCTTAAACGCTTCAAGCATGGCATTTGTAATATCTTGGTTTAGACCACTCTTTTCAGGATCAAGCGTAAATACTCCGTTAACTTGAGTTCTTACTACATTGTTCCATTCACCAATGTAT
>JAATVM010000040.1 GCA_014523495.1 Nitrososphaerales archaeon TH1920 | reverse complement strand
CTCTTATCAGAAGCTTTCTTGAATGTCTCACAATGTCCAATCATGTCATTTAATGCTTCTATTTTCTCAATCTGCCTTCTCACAGAAAGAGCAGGATCAGATAGACCAACAACATCTACAAAGAAATATGAGGCATCGATAACTCCCGAAGGGCCGACATCAGATACGCGAGCTTGACCAAATGCTCCAGCAAGCTTCATGTAAATATTAACATGATTATGATGGAAGGGCATATCGAGGTAGTAATCGGGCTCTTCTAATATTGGTGCTTTGCACAGACCGCAAATAGATAATTTTGATTTCGGACTTGATTCCTTTTCAAATTTCAATTTCCCATCTTGTTCGATGCTAAATACAGTTGAAGATGATCTGTTACCTGTACCCTTAATTGATATTAATTTTAATTTGCGTTTTACCTTGTCTGGATCTTCTTGAATTTCAATCTCAAGTACAATATCAAAAATTGAGCTTAATTTATTCAAAACAGAATCATTACTTGATTGAGTACCAGACATTGTAATTAGAGCCATGGATTCTAACTCTTTTACAATAAACGATAATGCATTCACAAACTTCATTACTTTATCTTCTTCAAATATAGTAAACATGTGTGTGAGGGAATCCAGTACAATAACACATTTTGCAAGACCATTAAATGTAGATGCAGATCCCTGCTGTGTTCCTTCAGTCGTATTGGTAACAGAAGAGGACCATTGATCTATGGTTTTCCGAATCTCTTGTAGAGTTGCTGAGAGTTTGGGCTCGTTTATACTTGCTGATAGATCTGCTTCTTTATTATTAATAGGCATTAAATAGGGATTCATAAATTTGAGGTTTTTCAGGTTTGCATCAGTTACCTGGTTGAAAAGATTCTCGTATTCTTTACGGGTTATGCTGGAATTAATATATATACACCCAGATTCGCTTTGCAAGCTGTCTGTTATCATCTGCCTGCAGAAGAGAGTTTTTCCTCCTGCAGGAGGGCTCATAAGCAAAACTATTCCAGAACTAATTTTTTCAGCGGTGGCTTTATCTACTAAACTTGAGAGCCCAGGAATCCTTACTTCAGGCATTGTGATAAGTGATGCTGAGTATAGCCGATATTTTACATTAACTCTTCATTTCCTGAAGTTTTTCTATTAGTGTATCAATATTACCTGCAAAAGGATGATTGGGATATCTTAACGCAGTTAAAAATTCATTGCTATCAAATTGAATATCACAATAACACGGAATAGAAAGTATTGTATCCATCCCAACGTCCGCATTAAGTTTAGAAATTACTGTTTTCTGATCGCCCGCTATGTTTGAATAAATTTCTTGAGTCTCGGAGGTCTTTTCGCCAGCCTGCCCTGGAGGCAAGCAATATCCGGCAGCTCTATTTAACAACAAATATGATTTGGTCCCCAGCTTTGTCAAACTTTCGTAAATTTCTTTGGCTAATAGTCTGGTTCCCTTTAGGTCAATACCATCCAACTTCAGGGAAAGAAGAATTGTATCAGCAATCGCAAGAGAATTGATTGACCAGTACCGAATACCCGGGCTTGTATCAATTATGATAAAGTCTGCATTGTACTTTGAAACAATCTCTTCTCTTAGCATTAGAAATTTTCTTAGTAATTGTATCTTAGAGCCTTCTTGTCTAACAGCACCGTCAAGCTTGTATATTTCATCCTTGGATGTACTAGAAAATGCTACGAATAATTTTCCTTTTGAAGGATTAGTTTCCTCCCCATTTTTAGAGGGAAATTTATTTAGCAGAGTAGACAAATCGTGAATGACCTCATCAACATTAGCATTTTCGAAGAGGTAATCATTAATTGATTTTTTAGGTTCCCATTGAAAGTAGTCCTGAAGACTGGGAGCATATACATCGACATCTAGTAAAACGGCCGTAAATCCCTTTTTTGCTAACGACGCTGACAAGTTAGAGCTAATTGTTGACTTACCTGTGCCTCCTTTATATGAGTGGAATGCAATGCACTTAGTCATTATTTGTTTAAATTCAATTTGGTCGTATAAAGTTGTCTAATTTAGTTATGTCAACACATAAGCAGTATAGTATTTTAGATGGTTACAACATTGAATTCGATATGGATTATGAAAAACTGTGTAATGATGTACTTAACCTTGGTAGTAAGGTCCGTTTTGTTGGCGTGTGTGACAATACCGGTGAAATAAAAAACGGAGGACTCAGAGAAGGTATCAATAGCATCCTAACTGATGAGGAAATTAAAAAGGCAAACCTTATCTCGCTTGAGAGGTGGAGACTTCATAATACATTTGCTGACAGGATTGGCAAAGCAAGATACGCTATGGAAGAATATGAAAAAGTTAAACAGATCACCATGCCTCTAGAAGATCAGCATTTATTATTAATAAGTACGGAAGTCGATGCTGATCACGG
>JAATVM010000004.1 GCA_014523495.1 Nitrososphaerales archaeon TH1920 | reverse complement strand
TAATCAAGACATTTTATAATACTAAAGCGCGGAGTGTCAAAACTCATAAATCGTAGGAACTCATTCTTTATTAAAGATGTCTAAATGCCTTTCTGTCTGGTATGTTGAACAAATACTATTTTATACGCTGTCTGAATTTGGCTGCAATTGTGCATTAAGATTATCATTTTACCAAGGAGAATCGTAATTGAGCCACAAGATCTAAGCTGTCAATGGGGTTAGTATTAATGTTGAAGAAATTGGGACTGGAAAACCAATTGTCTTCATACATGGATGGCCCGTCAATCATAAAATGTTCGAGTACCAATTTACAGAACTACCTAAAAAGGGCTATCGATGCATTGGTATAGATTTGCGGGGATTTGGTGACTCGGATAAACCATGGGAAGGTTATAATTATGATACAATGGCCGATGATCTCAGAGCTGTTCTTGATACCCTTAATCTACAAAACGTAGTCTTAGTTGGCTTTTCGATGGGAGGAGCAATTGCAATCCACTATATGGCCCGTCATAAAGGAACTGGCATATCTAAATTGGCATTACTAGGAGCAGCTGCTCCATGCTTTACCAAACGAGAAGATTTCCCATATGGTATAGACAAGGCTGCAGTGGATGATCTTATCCATCAAACTTATACAGATCGTCCAGCAATGCTCAAGAACTTTAGTGAAATATTCTTTGCAAACCCTCAAAAGCTGAGTCCAGAGTTCAAAATTTGGAATTTAGGACTTGGATTGGCTGCTTCAGCATATGCTACCATCCAATGTGCAATTGAGCTAAGAGATGCTGATCTGCGACGAGATCTTGCAACCATCCATATACCTACACTTATTCTTCATGGAGTAGATGATCATGTTTGTTTATTTGACTTAGCCAGAGCTATGCATGACAGTATCAAAGGTTCACAGCTTATTTCTATAGAGAAGGCCGGACACGGATTTTACTATGAGGAGAAAGAAAAAGTCAATACTGAGCTTGTAGGTTTTATTGACTAACTATGTCTAGGTTACCGCACTTAGTAAAAAGCACACCGTTTATGGTAGGATACAAGAACTATTAGATACAGTAAGTGTTGAGGGAAATTTAGACGATCAATTCTGTAGTGGAAACATCATTGACGTATGAAACCCTTCTTATCCATAAAGCTCTCGCGTACCCATTTTTCCAATTCTCTGTCAGAGAGTTCTGCTCTAGCTTTTAGGATGGATTCTGCGTCTTTTCCCACTGTATATCTTATGTTTGGGCTGGACGAATTAGCCGCATTTAGAATTACCTGTGCTACTTCCTTTGGGTCTGATGCGTTTGCAAGCATTGGTTCGAATCCTTCAAATACTTTTTGGACGGTCTTGGCATAAGGAGAGTTGTTTGAATCGTAATTCTTAGCTGTCCTAATATTTTCCGCAAAATTGCTTCTGATAGCTCCGGGTTCTATCAAAATGACATCAATATTAAATTCAGTAAGTTCATGTCTTAATGATTCTGTAAATCCCTCTAAGGCAAATTTGCTTGCATGGTACATAGTGTTGCATGGCACTAATCCTATTCTTCCCCCAATGGAACTCACATTAATAATGATACCACTGCCCTGTTTTCTCATTGTTGGTATCACACTCTTAGTGACCCTCGCTGCACCAAAGAAATTAGTTTCAAACTGCCCCTTTATCTCTTCAATGGTCAACTCCTCAAGAGAACCGAACAAATCAAATCCTGCATTGTTGACTAGAACATCTATCCTACCGTTCTCTTTAACAATACTGTCAATTGCATTACTTACCGACCTGTCATCATTTACATCTAATTGAATTACCTTCAATGGGATATTTTCTTTACTAGCTGTTTTCAGTAGTTCATCGCTCTTCTTCAAATTTCTCATAGAAGCATAAGTTGTATATTGGTTCCTTGCTAACAAAAGAGATGTTTCATATCCTATACCACTTGAGCTTGCAGTTACTACTGCAATCTTTGTCATATTCAATATGTTGTCACGTATCTTATAACGATTTACGTACAACTAGAAAATGAATGAATTTAATTATAAACTCCTATTCTGTGTAACCCAAACTATGGGCGTTGCTATAGTACGTATTCATGTAAATAATTAAATAATAATGCGTAAGGTGCAAGAAGATCTGTGAAATTCTTTAATGTAGATAAATCCAGGAAGTGTAGTCCATATTCCATATTTTAAAGCCCTTTATTTGGCCCATGGTGCATAGGCTAGAAAATAGAAAGCCGGATGAATTGACAAACCCATAATTTTTTCTGGCTTTATTTTTAGAATTACTCTTTTATGAGGTGGTTTGCGATAGTAATATTTTCCAATGCCTAGGTACCTTTTGGCAAGCTTTTTTAAATGCTCGTCTGCTCCTTCGCTCGTTTGCTCAATTACCTTTCCTTTTATTGATACCATATTGAAAGGATTATTTTGCTCTACCATAGATAGAGCTATCCTTTTGTCGTTTTTTATGTGTCTGATCTTCGCTGATTCTTCGAAGGTATTAATTAAGATTAAATCATCTACCATCTCTGCCCAAACTGGAGTGACATGAGGGAAGCCATCTTTTGATAACGTGCTTAAATAGGCTAAATTTCTGAATTGAAATAGACGGTACAACTCATCTTTATTCAACTCAGTCACTCCAGCAGACACTAACTGTCTATTAGAGTCATTATCTGGAGGAACATCCACTATCTCTACAGATGTCGGCATTTTACTTTTATCAAAATTACCTTTCTCAACCATCTACATTAGAGATGAGTTGGCTGGTATTAAGATTATCCGGCTTTTTCTGCTTCTTCTTCCTCTGCTTCTTCTTCCTCTGCTTCTTCCTCTGCTTCTTCCTCTTCTTGCTCGACGTCTTGTAGTTCATGAGCTTCTTCCTTCATTTCTTCCCCTTCAGATTCTTTACTCAAACTTACTATGAGATATTATTGATAACCCTTTTTTATCTATCGGTTTGATAGATGCATCCATTTCAGCTAATTAGGTTTTTTGAACAGGTTAACGCCTTTGACTGTTACTGTCATCAGAATCCATATTTTTACAAATTGTTTATTT